>DATIDZ010000264.1:0-8428 GCA_035456045.1 Caldimonas sp. | reverse complement strand
CGCCGACAGGCGATGCGCCGCCTTGCCGGCGTCTCCACTCTTGTGGCGAAGCGAATCGCGGTGGTACCTTGTTCTCTTTCGCCCGCACCCTCAGGAGCTCCATGAACCGTTCGATCCGCAACGCCGCCCTGGCCGCCTTCGCCGCAGCACTCGCCGCCCCCGTCCTGGCCCAGACTGTCAAGGTGACTTCACTCGGCGGGATCGACGGCGAGTTCTGCGCGCAGGATCGCGCCCTCGTGTTCGAGGACCCGAACGGCACGCGCATCCTCTACGACCCGGGCCGCACGGTCGCCGGCGCCGGCGATCCGCGGCTCGGCAAGATCGACATCGTCCTCGTCTCGCACATGCACGGCGACCACGCGGGCAACGCGCACAACAAGGCGCCGAACTCGGGCACCTGCGCCGACCCCGACGTGTCGGTGTCGGCGATGCCGAACTCCAACGCCGCCGACATCGCGATCGCCAAGAAGTCGAAGATCGTCACCGGCAGCGAGATGCCGCCGTTCTTCGCCGCCAAGCTCAAGGCGAACGGCGGCAACCCCGCCGATTCGATGCTGGCGCGCTTCGGCGGCAGCGTCACCGTCGGCGGCGTGCGCATCGCCACCGTCACCGCGATGCACAGCAACGGCCTCGATCCCGACTACATCGGCGGCGAGCTGGGCAAGGCGATGAAGGACGCGGGCATCGCCGGCGACGTCGGCCTGCCGACCGGCTACGTGCTGCGCTTCAGCAACGGCCTCGTCGCGTACCTGTCCGGCGACACCGGCATCACCGCCGACCAGGAGCTGGTGGTGCGCAACCACTACCACGCCAAGCTCGCGGTGATGAACATCGGCGACGGCTTCACCACCGGCCCGGCCGAGGCGGCCTACGTGATCAACGAGCTCGTCAAGCCCGCGTCCGTCATCGCGTCCCACGCGAACGAAGTCGGCACCGTCGGCGGCAAGGTGCGTCCGGGCAGCAAGACCGAGGCGTTCGTGAAGGCGAGCAAGGTACCGGTTCACGTTCCGCTGTCGGGCAAGGCGATGGAGTTCGACGGCGGCGGCCGGTGCGCGGCGGGCTGCTGATGCAGGAAGTCGTCGTTCGCCAGGCCGTCCTCGCCGACCTCGACGCGCTGGCGCCGCTCTTCGACGGCTATCGCCAGTTCTACGGGCGCACGCCCGACCTCCCTGCGGCACGGGCGTTCCTGCGCGATCGATTCGAGCACGGCGAATCCGTCGTCTTCATCGCCCAGGCCGCCGCCGCGCCGGTCGGCTTCACGCAGCTGTATCCGAGCTTCTCGTCGGTCTCGCTGGCGCGCACGTTCATACTGAACGACCTGTTCGTCGTCGCCGGCCAGCGACGCGGCGGCGTCGGCACCGCGCTGCTGCGCGCGGCCACCGACTACGCGCGCTCGCTCGGCGCGGTCCGGGTGACGTTGAACACCGACATCCAGAACACGTCCGCGCAGGCCGTCTACGAAGCCCGCGGCTGGAAGCGCGATCGCGAGTACTTCGTCTACCACTTCCTGCCGCAGGGCTAGGCCGCAGCCATGCAGCCCCCTGCCTCCGGCCGCCGGCGACAGCTCGTCCTGGGCTCGATCGGCGTGGGCGCGGCCGCGATCGCGGCGGGGCTCGCCACGCGCCGGCCGAGCGGCGGGCGCGAGCTCCGCTTCGCCTCGCTCGCCGACGCGCAGGACGAGCTCGGCCGGCTCGGCCGCGCGCCGACGCTGGCGTCGGTCGCCGCGTGGAGCTGGGCGCAGACCCTGGACCACTGCGCGCAGAGCATCGAGTACTCGATGAGCGGCTTCCCGCAGATGAAGTCCGCGCTGTTCCAGCGCACGGTCGGCGCGGCGGCGATCGCCGTGTTCGCGTGGCGCGGACGCATGACGCACGACCTGGCCGAGCCGATCCCCGGCGCGCCCCCGCTCGCTGCCGACGCCGCGGCCGGGGTCGCGACCGGACGCCTTGACGCCGCGATGCGCGCCTTCCTGCAGTGGCCGGGGCCGCTGCAGCCTCACTTCGCGTACGGCGAGCTGGCCAAGCCGGCGTACGAGCGGGCCCACGCCATGCACCTGGCGAACCATCTCTCCGCCTTCCGCGTCGAGCGCTGAAGCCAGCCTCGCGCGCCGACCGCACAAGCGCTAGATTCCGGCCATGAACGAACATCCTGTGGCCGCCTGGCACCGCCTCGTCCGCACGCACGACGCCGCCGGAATCGGCGCGCTGCTCGCCGACGATGCGGTGTTCCATTCGCCCGTGGTCCACTCGCCGCAGGTCGGCAAGCGGATCGTCGCGCGCTATCTTGGCGCCGCCTTCCAGGTGTTCTTCAACCCGACGTTCCGCTACGTGCGCGAGATCGTCGGGCCCTCCGACGCGGTGCTGGAGTTCCAGACCGAGATCGACGGCGTCGAGGTCAACGGCGTCGATCTCGTCAGGTGGAACGACGCCGGGCTGATCGTCGACTTCAAGGTCATGGTCCGGCCGCTGAAGGCGATCAACCTCATCCATCAGCGGATGGCGGCGATGCTCCAGGCCGACCAGTGAGCGGCGATACGGTGTCGCGCGGCAGCTGCCTGTGCGGCGACGTCGGCTTCGTCGCCGCGCTGCCGTCGAAGTGGGTCGCGCACTGCCACTGCAGCCGCTGCCGCCGCGCACACGGCGCCGCCTTCGTCACCTGGGCCGGCTTTCCGACCGATGCCGTCACCGTCGAGGACGAGCGCGCGCAGCTGCGCTGGTTCGTCGCCGCCGAGGGCGGCAGCCGCGGCTTCTGCGGCCGGTGCGGCAGCCCGATGTTCTTCAAGTCGGATCGCTGGCCGGGTGAACTGCACATCGCCCGCGCGCTCTTCCTCGATCCGATCGACCGCGCGCCGCAGGCACACGTCTTCTACGAGACGCACGTCGAGTGGGCGGCGGTCGACGACACGCTGCCGAAGAAGTCGAGCACGCCCTAGCGCCGCCGAGCGCCGATTCCGCGCAAGCGTGGTTTTTTGCCCGGCGCCGGTCCGACGTGCCGCGCGCTTTGCTGGCAAGCTGACGGCTCACCCCATGGCGTCGCGTTCGCAGTCCGGACCGACGCCTTCTCTTTGTCACGGAGCCCCATGTCAGCAGCCTTCACCGAAGAACAAGCCCGCGCCTACATGCACAAGCTGCTGGCGACCATGAGCCAGGCCGGCGGCTCCGACCTCTTCGTCTCCGCCGACTTCCCGCCCAGCATGAAGTCGCAGGGCGCGATGAAGCCGCTCACCGCGCAGAGGCTCGGCGCCGACGTGACGAAGATGCTGGCGCACTCGCTGATGAACGAGACGCAGCGCGCCGAGTTCACCAAGGAGATGGAGTGCAACTTCGCGATCTCGATCCCGGGCGTCTCGCGCTTTCGCGTCAACGTCTTCGTGCAGCAGCGAAGCGTCGGCATGGTGATCCGGACGATCGCCTCCGAGATCCCGAGCTTCGAGAAGCTGAAGCTGCCCCCGGTCCTGAAGGACGTCGTGATGACCAAGCGCGGCCTCGTCCTCGTCGTCGGCGCCACCGGCTCGGGCAAATCGACGACGCTGGCGGCGATGATCGACCACCGCAACCGGACGTCGCCCGGGCACATCATCACGGTCGAGGATCCGGTCGAGTACGTGCACCCGTCGCAGCTCTCGCTCGTGACGCACCGCGAGGTGGGCATCGACACCCACTCGTGGCACCACGCGCTCAAGAACACCTTGCGCCAGGCGCCCGACGTGATCCTGGTCGGCGAGATCCGCGACGCCGAGACGATGGAGCACGCCATCGCCTTCGCCGAGACGGGGCACCTCTGCCTGGCGACGCTGCACGCCAACAGCGCCAGCCAGACGATCGAGCGGATCATCAACTTCTTCTCGGAAGACCGCCGGAAGCAGCTGCTGATGGACCTCTCGGCGAACCTGCGCGCGATCGTCTCGCAGCGGCTGGTGCGGCGCGAGGACGGCCAGGGCCGCTCGGCGGCGATCGAGATCCTCCTCAACACGCCGACGCTCGCCGAGAAGATCTTCAACGGCGACTTCCACGAGATCAAGACGATCATGTCACGCTCGCGCGAGCTCGGCATGTGCACGTTCGATGCGGCCCTGTTCGACCTCTACGACGCCGGCCTGATCAGCTTCGACGAGGCGCTGCGCAACGCCGACTCGACCAACGAGCTGCGCCTCAACATCAAGCTGAAGAGCAAGCGCGGCGAGCCGCAGGCGACCGACTTCGGCGGCCTCGCGCTCAACCCGGTGACCAAGCCGGCGCCGCTCGACGAGAACGACTTCGAGAGCAGGGCGAAGGCGCTGGAAGAGCGGCGCCAGCGCGAGGAAGCGCAGATGACGGCAATGCTCGAGAAGAAGCGCCTCGCGCAGGCGGCCGCCAAGACGGCCTGAGGACGGGCCGGGCCGCAGGGCCGTGACTGCCCGGAGCGCCGCGAACGCGCGGCGCCCGCGCTAGGATCAGGCGGTGCTCGACCTGCTGCTCGCCTGATGCCCGGCGCGACCCGCATCGCCCGCATCGCCCGCCTCGCATCGACGCTCGTCGTCGGCGCCGGCCTCGCCGCGGCGGCGCGGTCCGCCGACGACCTGCGCAACTGGTTCGACGATCCGTTCTTCCAGATCTCGTCGTCGGTCCCCGACTGCCCCGTTCCCGCCGGCCCGTTCGTCGGCGAGGCGGACAAGCGCGTCCAGGCGCATCGACGCGCGGAAAAGGGCACGACGTGCTGGCTCGCCGGCGAGTGCGAGCGGCCGAACGCCTACGCGTACGACGCCGACATCGCCGCGGCGTTCCGCAAGGCGGTCGCAGGGCCCGACCGCCTGCCCGGCACGACGTTGTGGGTGACGGTGCAGGGCCGCGTCGTCTACATCGAAGGGTGCGCGCTGCGGGAGTCCTCGGTGGCCGCGGTCGAGGCGCTGGCCCGGTCGCTTCCCCACGTGCAGCAGGCGATCGCCATCGTCCGCACGGACCCGGCCGCGCGGCCCCCGTACAAGCTCCGTTCGCCCTAGCATCTCCGCCCTAGCTTCTCCATGCACGACCTCGCCGCGATCCAGGCGCTCATCGAGCCGCTCTTCCCCGGCCTCATGGGCGTTCGCCTCATCGAGCTCTCCGGCGATCGCGTGGTCGCCGAGATGCCGGTCCGCGCCGACCTGTGCACGGCCGGCGGCATCCTCCACGGCGGCGCCTACATGGCCTTCGCCGACACGCTCGGCGCGGTCGGCACGATCGTCAACCTCGGCGCCGGCCGGCGGACGACGACCACCGACTCGAGCACCAAGTTCATCGCCGGCGCCCGCGTCGGCACGACGGTGACGGGCGAATCGCTGGCGCTTCATCGCGGCCGCACGACGATGGTCTGGCAGACCTCGGTGCGCAACGCGGACGGCAAGCTGTGCGCGCTCGTCACGCAGACCCAGCTCATCCTCACGAACGAGTCCTAGGAGACACTGCCATGACACGCCGCCTGATCAGCTCCGGGTCGACGTTCGAAGCCGACATGGGCTACTCGCGCGCCGTCGTCGACGGCGAGTGGGTGTTCGTCTCCGGAACGACCGGCTTCGACTACGCGACCATGACGCTCGCCGACGGCATCGTCGAGCAGGCCGAGCAGTGCTTTCGCAACATCGCCGCGGCGCTCGAGCAGGCCGGCTCGGGCTTCGCCGACGTCGTCCGGGTCACGTACGTGCTGCCCGATGCGTCGCAGTTCCCCGCGTGCTGGCCGGTGATGCGAAAGCACTTCGGAGACGTCCGGCCGGCGGCGATGATGATCTCGGCCGGGCTGGCGGACCCGCGCATGAAGATCGAGATCGAGGTCACCGCGCGCAAGCGCAGCAGCTAGCGCCCATGGCGACTCGACCGGCGCCGAGCCTGCGCTGTCCGCTGTGCGGCGGCGCCAATGCGTGCGCGCCGGCGCGCAGCGCTCGCTTCGACACGCCGTGCTGGTGCGAAGGCGCAACCTTTCCTGCGGAGCTCCTCGCGCGCATTCCGGCGCCGCTTCGCGGCGTCGCGTGCGTGTGCGCCGCCTGCGCGGCCCGCGCGGGATCGGCAGCGCCGGCAACAGGCATCACCGGCCCCGCGCGCGTCGGCGAGCCGTGAGCGTCACGCTGGAAGCGTCCTGGCGGCGCTGCTGGCGCGGCATCGGCGCGGCCGGCGACGGCGGCCCGGTGCACGCGGCGCTGCTGGCGGCGTGGCGCGAGCCCCATCGCCGCTACCACACGCTCCAGCACCTCGGCGAATGCATCGGCCTGTTCGATCGCGTCCGCACCCTGGCGATCCATCCCGCGGAGGTCGAGGCCGGCCTCTGGTTCCACGACGCCGTCTACGACGTTCAGCGATCCGACAACGAGGCGCGCAGCGCGGACCGGCTGCGCGCGGCCGCCCGCGCCGACGGCGTCGCCGCCGACGTCACCGAGCGCATCTGCGCGCTGATCATGGCGACGCGCCACGACGCATTGCCGACCGGCGTCGACGAGCGGCTTCTCGTCGACATCGACCTTGCCATCCTCGCGGCCGACGACGCGAGGTTCGCCGAGTACGAGCGCCAGATCCGCGCCGAATACGCCCACGTTCCGGAGGCGACGTTCCGGGCCCGGCGGCGCGCCGTCCTCGGCGGCTTCCTCGACCGCGAGCGCATCTACAGCACGCCGCGCCTGCGCGACGAGCTCGAGCGGCACGCGCGCGCCAACCTCGCCGACGCGATCGCCGCCCATGCCTGAGACCAGCGTCGACCCGTTCGTCCGCGGCACGCGCGGCTACGCCGAGCAGGTCGAGGAGTTCGCTGTCCGCTACGAAGCCATCGACTTCGCCGCCGCGCACGCGGCGGTGTTGCCGCTCCTGCCCGTCGCTCCCGCGTCGGCGATCGACATCGGCGCCGGAACCGGCCGCGACGCGGCCTGGCTCGCCGAGCGCGGCTACCGCGTCGTCGCCGTCGAGCCCACCGAGGCGATGCGCTCGCGCGCGAGATCGCTGCACCCGTCGCCCGCGATCGAATGGATCGACGACAGCCTGCCGGCGATGCGGCGCGTCGTCGCGCAAGGCAGACGCTTCGACCTCGTCATGCTGACGGCGGTGTGGATGCACCTCGACGCGGACGAGCGCCGGCTCGCGATGCCCCGTGTCGCCGCGCTCGTCGCCCCCGGCGGCCTGCTCGTGATGACCCTTCGCCACGGCCCGGTGCCGGTCGGGCGCACCATGTTCGCGGTGACGGCAGAGGAAACGATCGCCCTCGCCGCCGGGCGCGGCCTCCGGGCCTCCCTCAACGTCCATGCGGCGTCGAGTCAGGCGGCCAATCGCGATGCCGGCGTGTCGTGGACGCAGCTCGCATTTCGGCGCGTCTGAAGCGCGCTCGTTCCATCCACCTCAGCCGCAAAACCACGACATGACATCGCCGCAGCCCTTCTTCCGTGAAGCCGGCACCGGGCCGGCGGTGGTCTGCCTGCATTCGAACGCGAGCACGTCGAGCCAGTGGACGCCGCTCATCGAGCGCCTCGCACCGGACTTCCACGTCATCGCCGTCGATTCCTACGGCGCCGGCAAGAGCCCCGAGTGGCCCTCGGACCGTGTCATCGCCCTGCGCGACGAGGTGGCTCTGATCGAGCCGGTGCTGGCGCGGGCCGGCGCGCCGCTCGTCCTGGTCGGCCATTCGTACGGCGCCGCGGTGGCGCTGATCGCGGCGCTCGATCGACCCGAGCGCGTGCGCGGCCTCGCCCTCTACGAGCCGACGCTCTTCTCCGTCATCGATGGCGAGAAGCCGCCGCCGAACGACGGCGACGGCATCGCCAACGCCGTCGCCGCCGCCGCCGCCGCGCTCGATGCCGGCGACCGCGACGCCGCTGCAGCGCATTTCATCGACTACTGGATGGGGCCGGGGAGCTGGCGCGACACGCCGGAGAAGCGCAAGCCCGCGATCGCTGCGTCGATCGTCAACGTGCGCCGATGGCGGCATGCGCTCGTCACCGAGCCGACGCCGCTCGCAGCGTTCGCCCGCCTGGACGTTCCGGTGCTCTACCTCACGGGCGGGCGCTCGACGGTGGCCGCCCACGCCGTCGCCAGGCTGCTCTGCAGCGTGCTGCCGCGCGTCGAGCGAGCCGAGATCGCCGACGCCGGCCACATGGGACCGATCACGCATGCCGGCGTGGTGAACGACGCGATCGCGCAATTCCTCGCGCGCCTGCCTCGTGCGCCCCGCGCAGGATCGAGCCGGCCCTAGCGTTCGACCCGCGTCTGCATCCGCCATGGCATCGCCCTTTCGCGTCGGACTGATCTCCGACACCCACGGCCTGCTGCGCCCCGAGGCGGTCGACTTCCTGCGCGGCAGCGACCTCATCGTCCATGGCGGCGACATCTGCGACGCTGCGATCCTGACGGCGCTCGCGGCCATCGCCCCGGTGGTCGCGGTGCGCGGCAACAACGACCGCGGCGCGTGGGCCGAAGCGCTGCGCGAGAGCGAGCTGTTCCAG
>DATIDZ010000263.1:0-2795 GCA_035456045.1 Caldimonas sp. | reverse complement strand
CGCGAGGTCGGGTGCATAGACGCGGCCGAGCTCCTCGGCACCGGCATGGACATGGACGAGCTGCTGGCGCGCCTTGGGCGGGACGAGCAGCTCGTAGCCCCCCGTCGTCATCTCGCCGAGGCGCGGGCCGACCGCGAGGATCAGGTCCGCGTCGCGAACCCGAGCGGCAAGCTTGGGATTGATGCCGATGCCGACGTCGCCGGCGTAGTTCGGGTGGCGGTTGTCGAAGACGTCCTGGAAGCGGAACGCGCAGCCGACCGGCAGCTGCCAGCGCTCCGCGAAGCGCTCGAGCGCGTCGCAGGCGCTCGCCGTCCAGCCGCTGCCCCCCGCGATCACGAGAGGACGCTCGGCCGCGACGAGCCGGTCGCGCAGGCTCGCGAGCGCCTCGGGCGCCGGTGCCGCGAGCGCGGGGTCGACGCGGTCGAGAACGGGCGCCGCGGTCGCCGTCGCCAGCATGTCTTCCGGCAGCACGAGGACGACCGGACCGGGCCGCCCTTGCAGCGCCACGTGAAACGCGCGCGCCACGTACTCCGGCAGCCGGTCGGCGTCGTGGACTTCGCCGACCCACTTGGCGAAGCCGAGCGTCCCCGGCCCGAACATCTGCCGATAGTCGACCTCCTGGAATGCTTCGCGGTCGCGCTGGCTGCTCGCGACCTGGCCGATGAACAGCACCATCGGCGTCGAGTCCTGAAACGCCGTGTGCACGCCGATCGCCGCGTTGCTCGCGCCCGGTCCGCGCGTCACGAAGCACAGGCCCGGCCGACCGGTGAGCTTGCCTTGCGCCTCGGCCATGTAGCTCGCCCCGCCCTCGTGGCGGCAGGCGACGAAGCGGATGCGGTCGCGGTGCTCGTAGAAGCCGTCGAGCGCGGCGAGGAAGCTTTCGCCGGGAACGCCGAAGACCGTGTCGGCGCCTTGCGCGATCAGGGCCTCGACGAGGGCGTGTCCGGCGGGGCGGTTCGGCGCGGAAGAGGTCATGGCGGAAGGCGGGCAGCGACATCGGAAGGATACGAGCGCCGCCACGCTTTCGTTCAGGTCGCCGTCGTTCAGGCTTGCCGAAGATCAGGGTTCGTCCCGATGCCGTTAATTCACCGTTTGGTGAATTATCTCGACAATGGCCACCCGCTCCAGCGCCGTCGTCGAGATCCGCTCGCGCGATGCCGACCGCACCCGCGAGGAGATCCTGCGCGCCGCGATGGCCGAGTTCGCCGGCCACGGCTTCGGCGGCGCGCGCATGGGCGCCATCGCCGAGCGCAGCGGCGTCGACAAGAAGCTCATCTACTACTACTTCGCCGGAAAGGACGAGCTGTTCCTCGCCGTCCTCGAGCAGACCTACGCCGACATCCGCGCCGCCGAGCGCGAGCTGCACCTCGAGGCGAGCGACCCGCTCGAGGCGATCCGCACCCTGGTCGCGTTCACGTGGCGCTACTACCTGGCGCACCCCGAGTTCCTCGCGCTGCTGAACAGCGAGAACATGCACCGCGCCGGGCACCTCAAGCGCTCGCGCCGCATCCGGCAGATGAACTCGCCGCTGATCGAGGTGCTCGCCGACGTGCTCGTGCGCGGCGAGCAGAGCGGCGAGCTGCGCCCCGGCATCGATCCGATGCAGCTCTACATCTCGATCGCGGGCCTCGCCTACTTCTATCTCTCGAACAACCACACGCTGGCGGCGATCTTCGGCCGCGAGCTGATGTCGCCGGCGGCGCACGCCGCCCGCCTCGAGCACATGTGCGCCGTGATCACCGGCTACGTCGCCGCGCCGGTCGCGGCCACGGCGGCGCCGCGTCGCGCCTCGGTTCGACTTTCCCCCGACAACGCCCTCAGGAGACAACGATGACCAGGTTCAAGAACCGCCGCTGCGTCGCCCTCGCCGCAATCCTCGCCGTCGCCAGCAGCGGCGCGCTCGCCCAGAACTGGAAGCCGACGCGGCCCATCAACCTGATCGTGCCGTGGGCAGCCGGCGGCTCGACCGACCAGATCACGCGCGTCACCGCCGCCGAGCTCGAGAAGGCGCTCGGCCAGACGATCGTCATCGTCAACCAGCCGGGCGCCTCGGGATCGATCGGCACGAAGAGCGCGTTCGACGCGCCGCGCGACGGCTACACCTGGACGGCGGGTGCCGCGCAGGACCTCGGCACCTACCAGACGCTCGGCTCGCTCAACGCGAGCATCAAGGACTGGAACCTGTTCCTGACCGTCGCCAACATCCAGGTGATCGGCGTCAACCCGTCGACGCCGTACCAGAACGCGAAACAGCTGCTCGACGCGATGAAGGCCAAGCCCGGCGCGATTCCGGTCGCGACCGCCGGCGTCACCTCGGCCGGCCACAACGCGATGGAGCTCATCGCCAAGGCGACCGGCGTCACCTACCGCCACGTCACCTACGACGGCGGCAATCCGGCGGTCGTCGCCACGGTCGCCGGCGAGGCCGAGGTGACGACGCAGCTCGCGGTCGAGCAGGCCGACATGATCCGCGGCAAGCGCCTGCGCCCGCTCGCGACGGTGAGCGACAAGGCGCTCGAGCTCGAGGGCTACGGCTCGATCCCGCCGCTCTCGGCGACGCTGCCGGGATTCACCGCGCCGGCCAACTACTTCGGCATCTTCCTGCCCAAGGGCGTGCCCGACGAGGTGGTGAAGACGCTCGAGAAGATCTGGGCCGAGCAGATCGCCAAGAGCGAGGCGATCAAGAAGTACGCGACGAGCCGCGGCGCGCTCTTCGCGCCGTCGTCGGGCGAGGCGGCGCAGAAGGCCGTGTTCCCCGCCGTGCAGGCGAACGCCTGGCTGCTCTTCAACGGCGG
>DATIDZ010000262.1:0-8928 GCA_035456045.1 Caldimonas sp. | reverse complement strand
ATGATGAGCATCGGCGTCGTCGCCTGGCTCGTCGTCAAGCCGCACATGCGCCCGGCGGCGGCGCTGGCCGCAGCGCAGCCGACGGCTAGGTGAGGGCCTGCGGCCGGGCGGCGTTCCACGCCACAATCGGCGCATGCTCGTTCTCGTCCTCGGCCTCGCCCTCTTCCTGGGTGTCCACAGCGTGTCGATCGTCGCCGCCGATTGGCGCGCGGCGGCGATCGCACGGCTCGGCGAGGGACGCTGGAAGGGCCTCTACTCGCTCGCGTCGGCGGTGGGCCTGGCGCTCATCGTCGTCGGCTACGGCCTGGCGCGGCGCGACCCGCTCGTGCTCTACGCGCCGCCCGCGGCCTTGCGCCACCTTGCGCTCCTGCTCATGGTGCCGGTGTTCCCCTTGCTGTTCGCCGCGTACCTGCCGGGCAGGATCCGCGCAGCGGCAAAGCATCCGTTCCTGCTGGCCGTCAAGTTCTGGGCGCTCGCCCACCTGCTCGCCAACGGCACCCTCGCCGACGTGCTGCTCTTCGGCGCCTTCCTCGCCTGGGCCGTCGCCGATCGCATCTCGGTGAAGCGCCGCCCTGCCGCGCAGACGCACGAGGTGCCGGCGGCGCCGCCGGGCGCGGCGAACGACGCGATCGCGCTGATCGGCGGTCTCGCCGTCTACGCCGTCTTCCTGCTCTGGGCGCATCGCTGGATCATCGGGGTGTCGCCGCTCGGCTGAGCGCCTCAACGCCAACGCTCGCATGGCCGTGTCTTCGCCGTTTGCGCTCCGGGCGGGCCCTCGCATCGAGGTGGCGCCGTTTCGCCTCAGCGGCACGGTGTACGCGACGCTGCTGAACCATCGCCGGTCGCTCGAGGCGCTCGGTGACGCCGTGGCCGCAGCGCCGTACAAGGCGCCGCCGAAGAGCGTGGTGCTGGCGGTCAAGCCGCGCCAGTCGCTCGTCGCTCCGGGTGGCGACGTGCAGATCGACGTCGGCGGCGAGCCGCTGGAGGTCGGCGCCGCGCTCGGCATCGTCATCGGCAGCACCGCCTGCGCTGTCGCCGAAGCCGACGCGCTGGGCCATGTCGCCGGATACCTCGTCGTCTGCGACTGCACCCTGCCGCGCGCCGGCCACTTCCGGCCGCAGATCCGGGCGATGGCGCGCGACGCCTCGTGCGTGCTCGGCGGCGCCGTCGTGCCGCGCAGCGCGGTGGGCGATCCCGATGCGCTGGCCGTCCGCGTCTTCGTCGACGGCGCGCTCGTGCAGTCGTCGAGCACCTCGGAGCACGTGCGCTCGACGGCACGGCTGATCGCCGACGTCAGCGACTTCATGACGCTCCTGCCGGGCGATGTCCTGCTCACCGGCAGCGCGCCCGACGGCCCGCGCGTCGGCCTCGGCGCATGCATCGCGATCGAGATCGACGGCGTCGGCCGGCTCGAGACGAGGGCCGTCACCGGCGATGAAAGGCTGCGCGCATGAAGCGAGCCCGGGTCGCCTATTCCGGCGCGATCCACGAGGCGACGCCCGCCGGCGCCGATGCGATCCGCCTCGGCGACGGCCGCGTCGTCGCCGAGACCGACGTCGTCTGGCTGCCGCCCGTCGATGCCGGCACGGTGATCGCGCTCGGGCTCAACTATGCCGACCACGCGAAGGAGCTCGCCTTCAAGCCGCAGGACGAACCGCTGATCTTCCTCAAGGGTCCCGGCACCTTGATCGGCCACCGCGGCGCGACGCGCCGACCGGCCGACGCGACCTTCATGCACTACGAGTGCGAGCTCGCCGTCGTCATCGGCAAGCCGGCGCGGCGCGTCACGCGCGCCGACGCGATGGCGCACGTCGCCGGCTACACGATCGCCAACGACTACGCGATCCGCGACTACCTCGAGAACTGGTACCGGCCGAACCTGCGCGTGAAGAGCCGCGACGGCGCGACCGCTCTCGGCCCGTGGCTCGTCGACGCCGCCGACGTCGAGGTGCCGCCGCAGCGCGCGCTGCGCACGCTCGTCAACGGTCGGCAGACGCAGGGCGGCCATACTCGCGACCTCGTCTTCGACATCGCGTTCCTGATCGAATACCTGAGCGCCTTCATGACCCTGGCGCCCGGCGACGTGATCCTGACCGGAACGCCCGAAGGCGTCGTCAACGTCGACGTCGGCGACGAGGTCGTGTGCGAGATCGAAGGCCTCGGTCGGCTCCTCAACCGGATCGCCGGCGATGCCGAGTTCGGTCGCGACGGCAAGGCGTCCGCGGCCGCAGCGAACAAGGACCCCGCATGAGAGTGGAGCATCTGATCGATGGGCGGCCGGTGGCCGGCCGCAGCTACTTCGAGACCACCGATCCGGCGACGCAGGAGGTCCTCGCCGAGGTCGCGCGCGGCGGCGTCGGCGAGGTCGACGCCGCGGTCGCGGCGGCCAAGCGCGCCTTTCCGGCGTGGGCGTCGACCGCGCCCGCAGAGCGCGCCCGCCTGATGCGACGCCTCGGCGAGCTCATCGCCGCGCACGTGCCGCAGCTCTCCGAGACCGAGACGCGCGACACCGGCCAGGTGATTTCACAGACGAGAAAGCAGCTCGTGCCGCGCGCGGCCGACAATTTCCACTACTTCGCCGAGGTCTGCGCGCGCGTCGACGGCCACACCTATCCGACGCCGACGCACCTGAACTACACGCTCTATCAGCCGGTCGGCGTGTGCGCGCTGATCTCGCCCTGGAACGTGCCGTTCATGACGGCGACCTGGAAGGTCGCGCCGTGCCTCGCGCTCGGCAACACGGCGGTGCTGAAGATGAGCGAGCTCTCGCCCCTGACCGCGGCGCGCCTCGGCGAGCTCGCGCTCGAAGCGGGGATTCCTGCCGGCGTCCTCAACGTCGTCCATGGCTACGGCGGCGAGGCGGGCGAGGCGCTGGTCGCCCATCGAGACGTTCGCGCCATCTCGTTCACCGGCTCGACGCGCACCGGCAACCGCATCGTCCAGACGGCCGGCCTCAAGAAGTTCTCGATGGAGCTCGGCGGCAAGAGTCCGTTCGTCGTCTTCGCCGACGCCGACTTCGAGCGCGCGCTCGACGCCGCGGTGTTCATGATCTTCTCGAACAACGGCGAGCGCTGCACCGCCGGCTCGCGCATCCTGGTCGAGCGCTCGATCTACGCCGAATTCGCGGCGCGCTTCGTCGAGCGGGCCAAACGCCTCGTCGTCGGCGACCCTCTCGACGAGAAGACGATCGTCGGGCCGATGATCAGCCGCGCGCACCTCGAGAAGGTGCGCGGCTACATCGGCCTAGGCAGCGAGGAGGGCGCGACGCTCCTCTGCGGCGGGCTGGAGCCGCCCGAGCTGCCGGCGTCGCTGCGCGTCGGCAACTTCGTCCGGCCGACCGTGTTCGGCGACGTCGACAACCGGATGCGGATCGCGCAGGAGGAGATCTTCGGCCCGGTCGCGTGCCTCATCCCGTTCGACGGCGAGGCCGACGCGATCGCCAAGGCGAACGACATCGCCTACGGCCTGTCGAGCTACGTGTGGACACGCGACATCGGTCGCGCCCATCGCGTCGCCGCTGCCGTCGAGGCCGGCATGTGCTTCGTGAACAGCCAGAACGTTCGCGACCTGCGCCAGCCGTTCGGCGGCACGAAGGCGTCGGGCACCGGCCGCGAGGGCGGCAGCTGGAGCTTCGAGGTGTTCTGCGAGCCGAAGAACGTCTGCGTCTCGGTCACCGACCACCACATTCCGAAGTGGGGTGGCGCGTGAACGCGTCGCCCCGCTTCGCTGTCTCATGGAGACCCTCCCAACGCTCCCCCGAGGGGAGGGCGCAAGAAGGGCGAGAGCGATGAGTCTCTATGGCACGCAGAAGTTTCTGTTTCATCTCAACCGCGACCCGGCGGTGCAGAAGCGCTATCGCGCCGACCTCCCGGCGCTGCTCGGCGACTACGAGCTCGACGCGGAGGAGCGCGAGGCGATCCTCGCCGGCGACGTCGGCAAGCTCTACGTCCTCGGCTCGAACGGCCAGCTGCTGATGCACTTCGCGGCGCTGCTCGGCATGCCGTGGGCCGACTACATCGACGCAATGCGCGAAGGCGTGCGCCGCCACGGCCCGGTGCGTGCCGGGATCTACGCGATGACGACGGCGATGGACGAGAAGGTTGCGGGGGTCTGAGATGGAGCGCCGCCGGTTCGTCGCCGCCGCGGCCATGCTCGGCGCTTGGCAGATCCCGTCGATGGCGCAGTCGCCCGGCAGGATCTATCGCGTTGCCGTTTTCGATTTCTTCCCGGTCAGCCCGGAGCATCCGAACGCGATCGCGTTCTTCGACGAGCTGCGCCGACGCGGCTACGTCGTCGGGCGAAACCTGATCGTCGAACGACGCGATGCCGGCGGCGACCCCCAGCGGCTCGCGCTCGTCGCGCAGGAGGTGGTCGCCTGGAAGCCGGACCTGATCACTGCGAGCAGCACCGGGCCCAACCTCGCCATCAAGGCCGCCACGGCGACGGTCCCGATTCTCATGACCGGGATCGCTGATCCCGTTCGGCTGGGCTTGGTTCAAAGCCTGGCCCGACCGGGTGGCAACCTCACTGGTATCGCGGTCATCGTGCCTGGAGGGTTCGCAGGCAAGCAGCTGCAGCTGCTCCACGAGATCGTCCCTGGCGCAAAGCGGGTCGCGGTGCTCGTGAATCCGAACAATTCGTTGAACAGTGCCATGGTTTCGCAGGAGGCCCGGCCCGCCGCCGAAGGCCTCGGCCTCGACCTTCGCGTCTTCGACGTCCGGGCCTTCGCCGACATCGAACCCGCAGTGGAGGCGGCTGTCCGTCAACGCTGCGATTCGGCGTGGGTCCTGGGCGACCCGTTGCTCAACCCGCCGCGGGTCGGCGCGCTGATCGCGCGCGCCGGCTTGCCGTTGATGAGTTTCATCCGGGGCCACACGCAATCGGGCGGTTTGGTGTCGTACGGACCGGACCTGGTCGACCTGTACCGTCGCGCAGGCGAGATGGCCGACCGCTTGTTGAAGGGTGCCGTCCCTGCCGAGCTGCCGATCGAACAGCCGACGAAGTTCGAGCTCGTCATCAACGTGAAGGCGGCGAAGACGCTCGGGCTCACGATCCCGAGCAGCGTCCTGCTGCGCGCCGACGAGTTGATCGAATGAGCCTCGTCTTTGCCGCCGTCTGCAGTCACGGGCCCGGGATCACCGGCCGCGCGCACCTCGCCGATCCCGCCGCCAAGGATGCGCTCCATGCCGAACTGCACCGCCTGGGCGGGTCGATGCGCGAAGCCGAGCCCGACGCCTTGATCGTCGTCGCCGCCGAGCACTTCGCGAACTTCTTCATGAACAACATGCCGGCGTACGCGATCGGCATGGCCGACCGGTACGAAGGTCCGATCGAGGATCCCGCCTGGCTCGGCATCGAGCGCACGCGGATTCCCGGCAACGCCGATCTGTCGCGCCGCCTCATCGCCGACGTGATGAACGAGGTCGACGTCGCGTTCGCCGAGGAGTGGAAGTTCGACCACGGGATCATGGTGCCGCTGCACTTCCTGACGCCGCGCTACGACCTGCCGGTGATCCCGGTCAACATCAACTGCCAGGGCCCGCCGCTGACGCCGCTCAAGCGGGCGTGGTCCTTCGGCGCCGCGCTTCGCCGGGCCTGCGACGCCGTGCCCGAGCGGATCGCTCTCGTCGGCACGGGCGGCATCTCGCACTGGCCGGCGACGCCGGACTCCGGAAAGATCAACGAGGCGTGGGACCGCGACTTCCTCGACCGCTGGGCGCGCAACGATCGCGAGGCGCTGCTCGACTACACCGATGCAGCGACGTACCGCGACGCCGGTCAGGGCGGCTTCGAGATCCGCACCTTCATCGCCGTTGCCGCGGCGGCTCGCGGTCGCGGCGAAGTCCGGCACTACGCACCGATCCCCATCTTCTCGGTCGGCTGCACGGTCGCGACGATGGCGATCGACTAGGAGAGAAGCGATGCCCCACGTCGTCATCCAGTACACCGCCAACCTCGATCCGGAAGCGCGCATCGGCGCGCTCTGCACGACGCTCGCCGAGATCATCGTCGCCCAGCGCGACGGTGCCGGCGGGCGGCTGTTTCCGATCGGCGGCACGCGCGTGCTCGCCTACCCGACACCGCACTTCGCGGTCGCCGACGGCGCCCCGGACCGCGCGTTCGTGTACCTCCACGTGCGCATCGCCGGCGGCCGCCCGCGCCCGCTCGTCGTCGCCACCGGCGAAGCGCTGATCGCGGCAGTGCGCTCGCATTTCGCGGCGATCTTCGCCAGTCGCCCGGTGGGCATCACCCTGCAGATCGACGAAGGGCAGCCGGTGTTCGACGTCAAGCACAGCAACCTGCATCCGCTCTTCGAGGGGCGCTGAGCATGCTCGACGACGCGACCATCGCCGCGCTCGCCGCCGAGCTGCACGACGCGCAGCGGCGCCGGGTGCAGGTCCGCCACTTCTCGACGCGTCATCCCGGCATGACGATCGACGACGGCTACGCGATCCAGCGTGCCTGGGTGAAGATGCGGCTCGCCGAAGGGCGCGTCGTCAAGGGCAGGAAGATCGGGCTCACCTCGCGCGCGATGCAGCAGGCGTCGCAGATCGACGAGCCCGACTTCGCGCCGCTGCTCGACGACATGTTCTTCGCGCCCGGGCCGATCCCGTTCGATCGCTTCATCGCGCCGCGCGTCGAGGTCGAGCTCGCGTTCGTTCTCTCGCGGCCGTTGCGCGGTCCGGGCGTGACGCTCGACGACGTCCTCGCCGCGACCGATCACGTGACGCCGGCTGTCGAGATCATCGATGCGCGGATCGAGCAGTTCGATCGCGACTCCAAGGCGCCGCGCAAGGTGTTCGACACGATCGCCGACTTCGCTGCCAACGCCGGTGTGGTGAGCGGCGGCCGATCGGTGCGTGCGGACGACGTCGACCTGCGCTGGGTCGGCGCGATCCTCTCGAAGAACGGCGTGGTCGAGGAGACCGGCCTCGCCGCGGGCGTGCTCGACCATCCCGGCCACGGCGTCGCCTGGCTCGCCAACAAGATCGCCGCGTACGACGAGCAGCTGAACGCCGGCGACTTCGTTCTCGGTGGCTCGTTCACGCGGCCCGTCGCCGGCGTGTGCGGCGATGTCTTCCGCGCCGACTACGGGCCGCTCGGCGCCATCGAGTTCAGCTTCGATTGAACAGCGTCGGCCCTACCGTGACGTAGTGCCGGGGCGCAGGCGCCGCGCCAGCGCGCGCCGTTGCACGCGAAATAGGCGGACTCCTCAGCCTGTGTTTCACAGTGCGCTTTAAGTCCTTATTTTTGAACGCGTTTTTCCAGCACTGACGATCCTGAGAAGTCGCAAGTAAGTCGTTGATTCCATTGATTTTTATTTCACCCATGAATTGACCGTCCTGCGCCCTTTCCGCTACAGTGGCACAAAGTGCACTTTCGTGGGGTTTTGTGGCGAACGTCGTGTTTCAAGGCCCTGCGGCACTGACGCTGGACGGCAAGGGTCGGATCGCCATGCCCGCGCGCCATCGCGAGCTTCTGGCCGCGATGGGCGTCAACCAGCTGACGGTGACGAAGCACCCGGAAGGATCGCTCCTGATCTTCCCGAGGCCGGCCTGGGAGCAGTTCCGCGACCGGGTCGCCGCCTTGCCGATGGACTCGAGCGGCTGGAAGCGCGTGTTTCTCGGCAATGCCATGGACGTCGACATCGACGCGTCGTCGCGCGTCCTCATCGCCCCCGAGCTGCGCGCAGCCGCGGGACTGGTGCGCGACGTGATGCTGCTCGGCATGGGCAGCCACTTCGAGCTCTGGGACGCGCAGCGGCACGCCGCCCACGAGGCCCAGGTGATGCAGTCGCCGATGCCGGATTCGCTCAAGAACTTCAGCTTCTGACTCGAGCACAGGCCCCCGCCTTGCAGCACCTGAGCGTTCTCCTCGCGGAAGCGGTCGACGCCCTCGTCACCGATGCCGATGGCATCTACGTCGACGGCACCTTCGGCCGCGGCGGCCACGCGCGGGCGATCCTCGAGCGGCTGTCGCCGCAGGGCCGGCTGATCGCGCTCGATCGCGATCCGGCCGCCGTCGCCAGCGCCGCCGCCGACCCCGGGCTGGCCGCCGATCCGCGCTTCACCATCGAGCACACGGCGTTCTCCGCCATGACGGCGACGTTGGCGGCGCGCGGCGTCGAGCACGTGACCGGCGTCCTCCTCGATCTCGGCGTCTCGTCGCCGCAGATCGACGACCCGGAGCGCGGCTTCTCGTTCCGCTTCGACGGCCCGCTCGACATGCGGATGGACACGACGCGCGGCGAGAGCGCAGCGGAATTCCTGGCCCGCGCCGACGAGCGCCACATTGCGGAGGTGATACGCGACTATGGGGAAGAACGGTTTGCTCTACAGGTTGCAAAGGCGCTTGTTGCTCGGCGCGAGAGCGGGCGCCCTGTTCGAACCACCGGCGAGCTTGCCGACCTCGTGGCTGGTGCGGTGCGGACCCGAGAAGCGGGCCAGAACCCTGCAACGCGCACGTTTCAGGCTCTTCGGATTTTCGTCAACGCCGAGCTTGAGGAGCTCGAGCAGGCCCTGAGCGCGGCGCTCGCGCTGCTCGCGCCGGGCGGCAGGCTGGTCGTCATCAGCTTTCACTCGCTCGAGGACCGGATCGTCAAGACCTTCATCGCCAGGGAGAGCAAGAGCGAGTTCGACCGCCGCGCACCCTTCGCCGCGCCGCGGCCGCAGCGCCTGCGCGCGCTGGGCCGGGTCAAGCCCGGCCCGACAGAGGCAACGACCAATCCGCGAGCGCGCTCGGCGGTGATGCGCGTCGCCGAGCGCACCGCGGAACGCGTGCAGAGCGCGGAGAGCGCGGCATGACGCGCCTCAACCTCGTCCTTCTCGTCGCGCTGATCGTCAGCAGCATCTACCTGGTGAGGGTCTCGTACGAGTCGCGCCGCCTCTTCGCCGCGCTCGACAAGGCGCAGGGCGAGCTGCGCGCGCT
>DATIDZ010000261.1:0-6248 GCA_035456045.1 Caldimonas sp. | reverse complement strand
ACGCGGCGCCGGCGGGCCATCGGCGGGCTGCCGCGACAGCGACGCGCTGCCCGCGAGGTCGCGCCGGCCGAGCCGATCGACTTCGTCGGTCCCGGGCCGCGTTCACGGCACTGCTTCCCCGTTTCGTCGGCCGGGGCTGTCAAGTCGATGGCCGTTCACCGACGCTGCGACCCGGCGTGTGCGAACGGTTCCCTCGCCAACCCTCCGCTCTGAAGGCAGGACATGAAGCAATCTCATCGCATCGCTTGGTCGGTTTCGACGATCTTCTGCGCCGCAAGCGCGCTCTTCGGCTGCGGCGGCGGCGACGATCCGGCGGTCGAGCCGGTCACCATCACAGTGGCAGGACCGAACGCGGTGTCGCAGTGGAACGAGACCGCCACGACCACCATCAACCAGCCGGCGCAGGCGACCGGGACGCCCGAAGAGCGGTTGCCCAACACCGCGGTCGACCTGGCGACGATGCACGTCGCGATCTACGACGCCATCGTCGCGATCACGGGCACCCATCGGCCCTACGCGATCACGCCGACCGCCAATGCCACGGGAGCATCGCAGGAAGCCGCCGTCGCGGCGGCCGCCTACGGCGTTCTCTTCGGCCTCTTTCCGAGCCGCACCGCGCAGTACCAGGCGGCCTACGACGCGGCCGTTGCCGCCATTCCCGCCGGCACCGCGAAGACGCAGGGCCTGGCGGTCGGCGCTGAAGTCGCGGCCGGTATCCTGGCCCTTCGCGCCAACGACGGCCGCTCGGTCGCGCTCGCGCCGTTCGTTCCCGGCACGTCTGCCGGCGAGTTCCGCGGCGTCAACCCGGTCGGCCGGGCGAACGCGTTCATCAAGCCGTTCTCCTTGACGACGATCGCCCAGTTTCGCGCGCCGGGGCCGCCGGCGCTGACGAGCGCCGCGTACGCGGCCGACGTCAACGAGACCAAGGCGCTCGGCGCGGCGACGAGCACGACGCGGACGGCCGACCAGACCGAGCTGGCGCGGTTCAACACCGAGTCGCCGGCGACGCTCAACCCGCGCACCATGCGCACCTTCGCGATGACCAATCGCAGCATCGCCGATCAGGCGCGACTGATGGCGATCGTCTGGGTCACCCAGGCCGACGCCGGCAACGCGTGCTTCGAGTCGAAGTACCACTATCTCGCCTGGCGTCCGTCGAGCGCGATCACGCTCGACGGCGACAACAACGCCGCGACCGTCGTCGACGCGACCTGGACGCCGGTCGTGGGAACGCCGAATCATCCCGAGTACCCGGCAGCGCACAGCTGCATCACCGCGTCCATGGCCGAGGTGCTCAGCCGCTACTACGGCACGGTGCAGGTGTCGTTCGACATCAACAGCCTGGTGACCGGAACGACCCGTCGCTACAGGTCGACGTCGGCGTGGGTCGACGAGGTGCAGGTCGCGCGGATCGCAGGCGGGATGCACTTCCGCTTCTCGACCGTCGACGGTGCGGCACTCGGTAGGAACGTCGCCGACTGGGTGTTGACGCACTACTTCCAGGCAAGGTGAGGGCGCTGTCAGCGCAGTCGTGAAGGGCCGCGCCGCGCGGGGCGGCGACGGCGCCGTCTAGGAAGGGATGCCGACGCGCCGTCGACGATCGCGGATCATCCGCCCGACGCATTCGCCGAGCCGCCGCGCGTCGCACGGCTTGGGCAGGAACGCGTCGTAGCCGTCGAAGCCGGTGCGCACGTCGGCCTCGGCGAGGCTGGTGTGCATCGCGATCATCGCCAGCCTCGTGCGCGGATCCCGGCGCAGCGCACGCCCGACGGCGAGACCGTCGAGGCCCGGCATGTCGACGTCGAGGATCACCGCATCGAAGCTCTCGCGCGATGCGGCGACCAGCGCGGCCTGGCCGCTCGCGACCGCCTCGACGCTGTAGCCGGCCGCCTCGAGCGAAGCGATCAGGAGCTCGCGAATGACCGATGAATCGTCCACTGCGAGGACCCTGCCGCGGCTGGGTGATGGCGAAGGCATCCGCGAACGTTAGCGGAGAGACGGCGTTCCGCACAGCCCGCGGCGACCGCTTTTCCGGAGGTCGGCGCGCCTGCTGCAAAAACGGGCGCGAGCGGTCGGCGCCGGGACGACATTCGTCGGCAGGAGGCGCGCCGGAAGGATCTCAACCGGGTTATGCACAAGGTTATCAACGGGCCGTGCCCCGAAATATTTTTGGAGCGCCTCGGCGCGAAAGGCATGAGCGGTCGCCGCTGCCCGACGCCCGGCGCGGGCGTCAGTCGGCGCCGTTGCCGACGGCCGCCGGGGCCGGGCGCGCCGGCGAGGCGGGCGACGCGGACGACTCGATCCAGGCGTCGACGAGCGCGAGCAGCGCGTCGGGGTCGGCCGGCTTGGTGAGGTGATGGTCGAAGCCGGCAGCGCGCGCCCGCTCGCGATCGGCCGGCTGGCCGTAGCCGGTGAGCGCGATCAGGCACGAGGCGCTCGTCTCGGCGACCTCGCGCAGGCGGCGTGCGACCTGGTAGCCGTCCATCATCGGCAAGCCGATGTCGAGCAGGACGACGTCGGGGGCGAACACCGGCGCGGACGCGAGCGCCTCGTTGCCGTCGCCGACCATCTTGACCTCGTGGCCGCCGAGCTCGAGCAGGACCTTGGTCGCCTCGGCGGCGTCGTGGTTGTCGTCGACGACGAGGATGCGGCAGCCGGCGCGCGCCTTCGCGCGCGGCGGTCGCTGCTCCGCCGGCGCCGCATCGTCGCCGACTTCGCTGAGGCACGGCAGCACGACCTGGAACTCGGAGCCGCGGCCCGATCCGGCGCTCGCCGCCGTGACGGTGCCCTGGTGCAGCCCGACCAGCCGGTGCACGAGGGTCAGGCCGACGCCGAGGCCGCCCTGGCTGCGGTCGAGCGAGCGCTTGCCCTGCTCGAACAGCTCGAAGATGTTGGGCAGCAGCTCGGCGTCGATGCCGACGCCGTTGTCGCGCACGCTGACGACGGCCTGGCCCGGACGAAGCGTCAGCGCCAGCTCGATCGACCCGCCTTCGTCGGTGTACTTGGCGGCGTTGTTGAGGAGGTTGGCGATGACCTGCGAGAGGCGCGCGAAATCGCCGCGCAGGACGACCGGCGCGTCCGGCAGCGTCGTGTGGAGCTGATGGCGGCGGCTGTCGATGAAGGGCTTCGCCGTCTCGATCGCGTGCGCGACGACGTCGCGCAGGTCGAGCGGCTCGGTCTGCAGCGCGATCTTGCCCTGGTTGATGCGGGCGACGTCGAGCAGGTCCTCGACGAGGCGCGTCAGGTGCGCGACCTGGCGGCCGGTGACGTCGGTCGCCCAGGTCAGCTTGGCCTCGGCGGGCGCGAGGCGGCGAATCACCTCGAGGGCGGTGCGGATCGGCGCGAGCGGGTTGCGCAGCTCGTGCGAGAGCATCGCCAGGAACTCGTCCTTCCTCCGGTTCGACGCCTGCAGCAACGCCTCGACGCCGCGCCGCTCCTCGATCTCCATCTGCAGGGTGCGATACAGGCGGGCGTTCTCGAGCGCGATCGCCGCGCGGTCGATCAGCTCGGCGATGCCGGCGCGGTCGGCCCCGTCGCTCGGCCGAAGGCGGATCGCACCGACGATGCGATCCGCGCTCGACAGCGGCAGGACGATGAACGGCGTCGCCGGCCGCACCCCCGCGGCCGCGTTGACGGCGGGATCGACGGCTTCCGCCAGCAGCGCGATCTCGGCGGGCTCGAGCTGCCCGGCGTCGCGCCGCCGCACGCGCGCCTCGCCGTCGGCCGACAGGGTGCCGTCGAGGACGAGGTCGAAGGTGCCGTCGGCGTCGCACAGCGCCAGCGTCGCTTCGCTGGCGAAGCGCGGCAGCAGCATCTCGAGCAGGCGCGTTCCCGTGACCTCCGAGTCGAGCGACGAGCCGAGCTCGCGGCTCGCGTGCGAGAAGAAGTGCGAGCGGCGCGTGCTCTCCTCGGCGACGCGGCGCGCCGCCTCGGCCGCCGCCAGCGCGACCCGCTCGTTGGCGCGCCGGCGCAGGCGCCGCTGCGTCAGGTGCAGGTCGACGAAGACCTTCACCTTGGAGCGCAGCACGTCGGGATTGACCGGCGACAGGATGTAGTCGACGGCGCCGAGCGAGTAGCCGAGGCTGGTCTGCATCTCGTCCGCGTACGAGGTGACGAAGATGATCGGCGTGCGCGCCGACCGCTTGTACTGGCGGATCAGCTTGGCGGTCTCGAAGCCGTCGATGTCGGGCATGTTGACGTCGAGCAGGATCGCCGCGAACTCGGTCTTGAGGATCTCCTTGAGCGCCTGCGCGCCCGAGCGCGCGCAGACCAGCTCGTGGCCGAGATCCTCGAGCACGGTCTGGAAGACGAGGAGCTTTTCCGGCAGGTCGTCGACGATGAGGATGCTGGCGCGCTCGCCGTCGTCGTCGCCGAGCTCGTCGAACTCGGAGCTCAGCGGCACAGCCAGCCCCTGAGGACCGCGAGCAGGTTCAGCGGATCGACCGGCTTGGAGAGGTAGTCCCACGCGCCCGCCTCGATGCACTTCTGGCGGTCGCCCTTCATCGCCTTGGCGGTGACGGCCACCATCGGCAGCTCGCGGCCGCGCGGCAGCTTCCTGATCTCCTGCATCGTCGCGATGCCGTCCATCTCCGGCATCATGATGTCCATCAGGACGATGTCGATGGTCGGATCCGACTCGACCAGGCGGATCGCCTCGCGGCCGTTGTCGGCCGAGACGATGACCATCCCTTCGTTGTCGAGCACGGTGGCGAGCGCGAAGATGTTGCGCATGTCGTCGTCGACGAGAAGCGCCTTCTTGCCGCGCAGCGCGAGGTGCGCGCCGTGCACCGTCTCGACCGCCTCCCGCTCGTGGTTCGACATCACGGCGGGGCTGCGATGGAGGAGGAACGACGCCTGCGCGAGCGTCGTCTCGAGCGAGTCCGACGCGCGGATCGCGAACGCGCGGTGCGGCAGCTGCCAGCGGCCGGCATCCGTCGCGGCGCCGTTGCGGTGCAGGACGATCGGCAGCTGGCAGATGCCATGGCGCCGCTCGATCTCGTCGATCACGTCCTCCGGCCCGAAATCGGTGAGCGACTCGTCGATGACGAGGCAATCGGCGTCGCCGAGGGCGGCGCGGATGGCGTTGCCGTCTTCGGCGACGATCGCGCGCACGTCGCCGTCCATCGACGCGAGCAGCTGGGCGCGCATCGGCGACGGCGGCAGCGCGACGACGAGGTTGCGGAACGGCCGCTCGCAGTAGGCGTAGAGCTGCGCCACGGCGAGGTCGACCTCGTCCTTCGACTGCAGCGGCTTGGCGACGAAGGCGATCGCGCCGGCCTGCAGCGCACGCTCGCGCGAGTCGTCGGTCGAGACGACGCAGATCGGGATGTGGCGCGTCGCGACGTCGGTCTTGAGGCGGTCGAGGATGCGCCAGCCCTGCATGTCGGGCAGCGAGATGTCGAGCGTGATCACCGCCGGGTGGAACTCGCGCGCCATCGTCAGCGCGCCCGCGCCGGTGTTGCTGACCAGCCCCTTGAAGCCGGCGATGCGCGCCGCGTCGAGCAGCACCTTCGCGAAGGCGAGGTCGTTCTCGACGACGAGCAGGACACGATCGCCGCTGCCGATCGCATCGCGGTCGTCGTCGGCGACGTTGGCGAAGATCTCGCCTTCCTCGATGCCGGCGTTGCTCGCCTCGTCGGCGTGCACGGCCATCCCCGTGAAGGCGCCGCGCCGGACCAGCGTGGCAGCGTCGCTGCTGGCCGCGTGGCGCCGGCCCGCGTCGGCCTCGCCCGGCGCCAGCCGCTGCTGGCGCGCGTTTCGCGCCGGGTTGTAGCTCTGCGGCAGGTAGAGCGTGAACGTGCTGCCGGTGCCCGGCTTGCTCACCAGCTTGATCTCGCCGCCGAGCAGGCGCGAGAGCTCGCGGCTGATCGCCAGGCCGAGGCCGGTGCCGCCGTACTTCCGCGACGTCGACCCGTCGGCCTGCTGGAACGCCTCGAAGATGATCTGCTGCTTGTCGGGCGAGATGCCGATGCCGGTGTCGGAGACCGAGAACGCGATCACCTGACTGGCGTGGCGCAGTTCCTCGTTGTCGGGCGACCAGCCGCCTTCGGCGGCGGCGATCGAGAACGACACTTGGCCGTGGTGCGTGAACTTGAAGGCGTTCGACAGCAGGTTCTTGATGATCTGCTGCAGGCGCTTGACGTCGGTGACCAGCGTCTTCGGCAGCGGCTGCTCGAGCTGGACGACGAAGTCGACGTGCTTGCTCTCGGCGAAGTGGCGGAAGCTGCGCTCGATCGAGCGGTGCAGGT
>DATIDZ010000260.1:0-40339 GCA_035456045.1 Caldimonas sp. | reverse complement strand
CAACCGCGTCTGACGAGCTTCATCGATCGAGTCGCAACGAAGGAACACCGCACATGTCCGGCATCAACTACAGCGAGAAGATCCCCAACAACGTCAACCTCGGCGAAGACCGCACGCTGCAGCGCGCGCTCGAGCAGTGGCAGCCCAACTTCATCCACTGGTGGGACGACGTCGGCCCGGAGAACTCGACGAACAACGAGGTCTACCTGCGGACCGCGACCAGCGTCGATCCGCAGGGCTGGGCGGTGTTCGACCACGTGAAGATGCGCGACTACCGCTGGGGCATCTTCCTGAACCCGGCCGACGAGAACCGGCAGATCCACTTCGGCGACCACAAGGGCGAGAAGGCGTGGCAGGACGTTCCCGGCGAGCACCGCGCCAACCTGCGCCGGATCATCGTCACGCAGGGCGACACCGAGCCCGCGTCGGTCGAGCAGCAGCGCCATCTCGGCCTCACCGCGCCGTCGCTGTACGACCTCCGGAACCTCTTCCAGGTCAACGTCGAGGAAGGCCGCCACCTGTGGGCGATGGTCTACCTGCTGCAGAAGTTCTTCGGCCGCGACGGCCGCGAGGAAGCGGCCGCCCTCCTCGAGCGCACCTCGGGCGACCAGGACAACCCGCGCATCCTCGGCGCGTTCAACGAGAAGACGCCCGACTGGCTGGCGTTCTTCATGTTCACCTACTTCACCGACCGCGACGGCAAGTTCCAGCTCGCCGCGCTCGCGGAGAGCGCGTTCGATCCGCTCGCGCGAACGACCAAGTTCATGCTGACCGAGGAAGCGCACCACATGTTCGTCGGCGAGAGCGGCGTGTCGCGCGTGCTGCAGCGCACCGCCCAGGTGATGAACGAGCTGAAGACCGACGACCCGGCGCTCGTCCGCGCCGCCGGCGCGATCGACCTCGGCACGATCCAGCGCTACCTCAACTTTCACTACTCGGTGACGATCGACCTCTTCGGCGCCGACCAGTCGAGCAACGCCGCCACCTTCTACTCGTCCGGCCTGAAGGGCCGCTTCGAGGAAGGCAAGCGGACCGACGACCACGTGCTCAAGGGCCAGACCTACAAGGTGCTCGAGGTGCAGAACGGCCAGCTCGCCGAAAAGGAAGTGCCGATGCTCAACGCCTTGAACGAGGTGCTGCGCGACGACTTCATCAAGGACTCGATCGCCGGCATCGGCCGCTGGAACAAGGTGCTCGAGAAGGCCGGCCTGTCGCAGCGGCTGGCGGCGCCGCACAAGGCGTTCAACCGCAAGATCGGCGCGCTCGCCGGCATCCGCATGTCGCCCGACGGCCGCGTCGTCAGCGAGGACGAATGGAAGGCGAAGGAACGCGAGTGGCTGCCGAGCCCGGCCGACTTCGCGTTCGTCGCCTCGCTGATGGGCCCGGTGCTCGAGCCGGGCAAGTTCGCGGGCTGGATCGCGCCGCCGGCGATGGGCATCAACAAGAACCCGGTCGACTTCGCGTACGTGCGGTTTGGCTGATCATCGGGCCATGGAGACCGCCGGCGCCGACAGCACGGGAGTGATCAAGCAGCACCTGATCGACCCCGAGATCTGCATCCGCTGCAACACCTGCGAGGCGACCTGCCCGGTCGGCGCGATCACCCACGACGACCGCAACTACGTCGTGCGCGCCGACGTCTGCAACTACTGCATGGCGTGCATCGCGCCGTGCCCGACCGGCTCGATCGACAACTGGCGCACCGTGCCGAAGGTGCGCGCGTATCCGATCGCCGAGCAGCTCACCTGGGACGAGCTGCCCGCCGAGCTCACGCCCGAGCAGCTCGCGGCCGAGGGCGTCACGCCGGAAGCCGCCGCGAGCGCGGCTGCCGAGCCGGTGCTCGCGGTCAAGCCGGAGGCGGCGAACGGCGAGGCGCCTTTCAACAGCGCGGCGTTCGGCGCGACGGTGCCGCCGTGGTCGGCGGCGCACGCCTACACCAACCTGTTCGGACCGAAGAACCCGACCACCGCGACGGTGGCGGGCAACGTCAACTGCACCGAGGCGGGCTTCCACAACCAGACGCACCACATCGTCCTCGACTTCGGGGCCATCCCGTTTCCCGTCCTCGAGGGCCAGTCGATCGGCATCATCCCGCCCGGCGTCGACGCCGGCGGGCGCCCGCACGTCGCGCGCCAGTACTCGGTGGCGAGCCCGAGGAACGGCGAGCGGCCGGGCTACAACAACGTCTCGCTGACGGTCAAGCGCGTCACCGAGGACCACCACGGTCGACCGACGCGCGGCGTCGCCTCGAACTACCTCTGCGACCTCAAGGTCGGCGACAGCGTGCAGGTGATCGGGCCGTTCGGCCAGAGCTTCCTGATGCCCAACCACCCGAGGTCGCACATCGTCATGATCTGCACCGGCACGGGCAGCGCGCCGATGCGGGCGATGACCGAATGGCGCCGGCGCCTGAGGAAGAGCGGCAAGTTCGAGAGCGGCAAGCTGATGCTGTTCTTCGGCGCGCGCACGCGCGAGGAGCTGCCGTACTTCGGCCCGCTCACCAGCCTGCCGAAGGACTTCATCGACATCAACCTCGCCTTCTCGCGCACCCCGGGGCAGCCGAGGAAGTACGTCCAGGACCTGATCCACGAACGCGCGGTCGACCTCGTGCCGCTCCTGTCCGACCCGAACTCGCACTTCTACGTGTGCGGGCTCAAGGCGATGGAGGAGGGCGTGCTGCTCGCGCTGCGCGACGTCGCCGTCGCTGGGGAGCTCGACTGGGAGACGATCGCCCTCGCGCTCAAGCGCGAAGGCCGGATTCACCTCGAGACGTACTGAGGTCGAGCCGCAGGTCCGAGCACAGCGCGCGTCCGAAGGCGTCGACGCGCTGCCAGTCGGTGTACTCGACGACCGTGTCGGGCCGCGTCGGGCCGCCGGTCATGCGCATGATCAGGCGGATGACGAAGCGGTCGACGACGCCGTAGCGCGGGTAGTCGAGCCGCCCGGCGAACACCTCGGTGCGGCCCGGACGCCAGCGCGCCCGGCGCAGGAAGTCGCGCACGTACGGATTGGTGTCGGGCCGGTCCTTGCCCGCCTTGCGGGCGACGATGTTGACCGAGAAGTAGGCGCTCGGCATCGCCTCGAGCGCGGCTCGATGGCGGCGCGCGAACGCGATCACGCGCGCGTCGGTGCGGCCGTAGCGGATCCGCGCACCGACGACGACCAGGTCGAAGGCCGTCGGCGCGAGGTCGTCCGCATCCTCGATCATCGTCAGCGTGACCGTCGCGCCGGCGTCCTCGAGCGTGCCGCGCAGCCGTTCGCAGATGCGCCGCGTCTGTCCGTCGGTCGACGAGCACAGGAGGAGGGCGCGCTGCGTCATGGCCCGGCCAAGGTACGCCGGCGCCGCTCCTCCACATTGATCGACGTCAACGCAGGCGCGGCCACGAGCGCATCTGCCGCGACCGCATGCGCCGCAGCGCGCAGGCATGGTCGTTGCCGCCGGCGTGCCATGGCCAGGGGCCTCACTGTCCGGCCCGTCACGCGGACGGGGAAGCACGCGCGCGGCGAGCCCGGGCGCCATCGCGTCGACCTCGGTACATCGCGACCGGGCTGGGTGATGGCGAGCGCGAAGGTCCGGCCCGGCGTGCCGGCGCCGGTGGCGGTCATGCTGCACGGCGCGGGCGGCGATGCCGAGCAGGGTCTCGGCCTGCTCGCGCCGTTCGCGAGCGACGCCGGCTGGATCGTGCTCGCGCCGGCGTCGACGGCCTACACGTGGGACGCGATCATCGACGGGCTCGGCCCGGACGTCGCGCAGATCGACGCCGGCCTGCGCTGGATCTTCGAGCGCTACGACGTCGCGCCGGCGCAGATCGCGGTGGGCGGCTTCTCCGACGGCGCGTCGTACGCGTTGACGATCGGCCTCGCGCACGGCGACCTGTTCCGCCACGTCATCGCGCTCTCTCCGGGGTTCTTCGCCGCGGTCGAGCCGTCCGGCAAGCCCCGCCTCTTCATCGCCCACGGCACGCACGACACGGTGCTGCCCATCGATCGCTGCAGCCGCCGCATCGTTCCCCAGCTCGAGGGTGCCGGCTACGACATCGTCTACCGCGAGTTCGTCGGCGGCCACGAAGTGCGGCCGCAGATCGTGCGCGAAGCCGTCGGCTGGGCGGCGCTCGGCGCGCCGTGACGACGAGCCGGACGGCGGAGGGCGCCCGCAAAGAAGAAACGCGGCCGGAGCCGCGTTCTTCGTGTGCGAGCGGGCGACGGAAACAACCGCCCGATCGACGAGAGGCGTCTTACTTGACCGCCGCCTTCGCCGCTTCCTTCGACTCGTGGCCGGCGTGCTTGGCCTTGGCCTTGTGCGCCTTGGCATCGGCCTTGTGCACGGTCTTCGACGGCTCGCTGCTGACGGCGGCCTTGGTGTTCTCCGTGCCTTGCTTGGCGGTCTCGGCCGTGGCCTTGCCGGCTTCCTTGACGGCGGTGGTCGCCTGGGCGTGGGCGCCGGCGGCACCGATCAGGAAGGCGATGGCGATGAGTGCGTTCTTCATGGTGTCTTTCGTGGAATGGAGGGTCGCGACGCGAAAACGTTTGCGTCGCCCGAGATGTGCGTCACGCTCGAGCGATCGTGCGTCCGCGCCGCCCTCAAACGCCGGCCGGGCCGTCCTCGTTGACCGTCGGCGCCGGTCGGCCGGGCGCTTCTGGGGACGCGAGGGCGTGCGACAGCACGTAGACGCCGGCCTGCACGGGGTCTGCAGCGCCGTGTCGCGACAGCTCCCGGTCCGAGAGGTCCCCGCCCCGAAGCGCCTGGAGGGCGGCGAGGTCGTAGCCGCCGGCGAGGAAGATCCAGTCGGCGGACGGGTCTCGACCGCCGCGAATGCGCTGCTCGGTCGTCAGCGCGATGTCCGGCGCCTCCGTGTGCAGGAGATGGGCAGCCGTCGTTCCGGGACGCGCCGCGATCCGGCCCGCCTGCTCGATCAGGTACGCGCGCAGCGCGCCCCTGTCGGGAGCCCGCGGCGACAGTCGCAGCGTCAGCATGCCGCGCGCGATTCCCGCGCCGACGCTGGCGACGACGCGGCACTGGCTGCGGACCATGTGGCGGTGATGCGGCATCAGCTGCGTCGACCACGGCGTCGGCCGGTTCAGCCGCTCGAGGTACTCCGGCGACGACAGCGTGTCGTGCGCGGCGAGCTCGTACAGCACGAAGAAGCCGGGACCGCCATCGGCGGCGGCCCAGCGCGACCCTCGCCTGAAGCCGGCGATCGAGAGCCGTTCGGGCAGGTGCTCGTGAGAGTGCCAGTCTTCGAACTCGACCTTGCGCTCGGGCGAGATGTCCCACCACATGGCGATCGCGGCATGGCCCAACAGCGACATCCTGGTTCCGTCGACCGATGGCGCGTCAGCGACGCTCGAGGCGAATCGCGCATTCCCCGCGCGGCGGCGCCACCGAGGCACCGCGGATGCCGTGGCGCTCGAGCGCCGCGGCGACGAAGCCTTCCGATTTCATGTCCTCGACGAACCGCTCGAGAGCGTCTGCGGCTTCGCTGCCGCGCGACTTGGGCAGCCCCATCGCCTGGCGGATGACCATGAACCGCTCGCCGAGGAGGCGCAGGCCGCCGCGGCGCGCGGCGTCGCCTTCGAGCTGCTGCCTGACGCCGGCCGCGACGTCGGCGCCTTGCGCGAGGAAGGTGTCGACCACCGTCTGCGACGTCGACGAGCGGACGATCGTCGCGTGCTTGAGCGCGCGCGAGAGGTGCAGGTCATACGCGCTGCCCTGGCCGACGACGACGACGCGGCCCGGGCGGTCGACCTCGTCGTTGCCGCGCAGCGGCGAGCCCTCGCGAACGAGGTAGCAGCCTTCGATCAGCACGTACGGCGCGGTGAACGCGATGTCGGCGCCGCGCAGCGGATCGATCGCGAAGAAGCCGACGTCGGCACGCTCCTGCGCGACCGCCTCGACCGACTTGCTCGCGGTGTCGAAGGTGACGAGCTCGACGCCGACGCCCAGCCGCCGGCCGAGCGCGAGGGCGAGATCGACCGAGACGCCGCGCGCCGCGCCGGTCGCCGGATCGCTGCCCGCGAGGATCGGGTTGCCCAGGTTGATGGCCGCGCGCAGCGTTCCGTTCGGCGCGAAGCGGGCTGCCATCTTCTCTTGCGCACTCATGGGGTTCCCTTCAGCGGAGACGGCGTGCCGGTCGGCGGTTCGACCGGGTCGCGTGCGATCGATGCGGCTGCCATCGTATCGACCCTGGCGCAGCATCGTGGCGCGAAGTCGTTCAGACTCGTGGCCAGGACACGATCGACCCATGGCTGCCGTCGCCCCCTTCCGCCTCGAGAGCTCCTACGCGCGCGACCTGGAGGGCTTCTCCGTGCCGTGGCGTCCCCAGGCGGCGCCGGCACCCAAGTCGCTGTTCTTCAACGCGGCCCTCGCCGAGGAGCTCGGCCTCGACGTCGCCGCGCTCGCCGGCGCCGCGGGTGCCGACGTCTTCGCCGGCAACACGGTGCCCGAGGGCGCCGAGCCGATCGCGCAGGCCTACGCCGGGCATCAGTTCGGCGGCTTCTCGCCGCAGCTCGGAGACGGCCGCGCGATCCTGCTCGGCGAAGTGATCGATCGTCTCGGCCAGCGGCGCGACATCGCCTTGAAAGGCTCCGGCAGGACGCCGTTCTCGCGCGGCGGCGACGGCAAGGCGGCGGTCGGGCCGATGCTGCGCGAGGTGCTGATCGGCGAGGCGATGCACGCGCTCGGCATCCCGACGACGCGCGCGCTCGCGGTCGTTGCGACCGGCGAGCCGGTGCTGCGCGAGACGGTGCTGCCCGGCGCAGTGCTGACGCGCGTCGCGGCCAGCCACATCCGCGTCGGCACGTTCCAGTTCTTCGCCGCGCGCGGCGATGCGGAGCGCGTGCGCCAGCTCGCCGAGTACACGATCGCGCGCCACGACGCCGACCTCGTCGGCGCGCCCGGCCGCTTCCTCGGCCTGCTCGAGCGAGTCGCCGAGCGGCAGGCGAAGCTGATCGCGCAGTGGATGAACGTCGGCTTCATCCACGGCGTCATGAACACCGACAACATGACGATCTCGGGCGAGACGATCGACTACGGCCCGTGCGCGTTCGTCGAGGCGTACGACCCCGCCGCCGTGTTCAGCTCGATCGACAGCCAGGGCCGCTACGCCTTCGGCAACCAGCCGAGCATCGCGCGCTGGAACCTGGCGCGCCTGGCCGAGTGCCTGCTGCCGCTGCTTGCCGACGACGAAGCGCAGGCGATGGCCGAGGCGATGCGCGTGATCGATGCGTTCCCGGCTGCGTACCGCGGCCACCTGCTCCGCGGCCAGCGCGCCAAGCTCGGCCTGCGTCGCGTCGACGTCGTCGACGCCGCCGCCGACGCCCGCCTCGCCGACGACTGGCTCGCGCTCCTGCACGCCGGCCGCGTCGACTTCACGCTCGCGTGGCGTCGACTCGCCGACGCCGCGGCCGGCGACGCCGCGCCGCTGCGCGCGCTGTTCTCGTCGGCCGGCGCCGCCGCGAACGCGCCCGATGCTTGGCTCGAGCGCTGGCGCGAGAGGTGCGCGCGCGACGACGAAGGCACGTCGCCCGGCAGCGCCATCGCGAACGAAGCGCGGGCGGCGGGCATGCGCGGCGTCAACCCGTGGATCATCCCGCGCAACCATCGCGTCGAGGAAGCGCTCGCCGCCGCTTCCGACGGCGACGACCTCGGCCCGTTCGATCGCCTGCTGGCCGCGCTGCGACGCCCGTTCGAAGAGAACGCCGACGACGCGATCTACGCGGAGCCGGCAGCGCCCGAGGTCACCGCCGGCTACCGCACCTTCTGCGGCACCTGAGGCGCGCGAGGTCGTTCAGACGGGCGTCGCGCGCCGCCGGGTGCGCGCGGCGACGAGCGCCAGCCCGGCCGCGACCAGGGCGAGCGTCTCGGGCTCGGGAATGGCCTGGATGTTGTCGACGCCGAGCACGCCGGCGACCCGGTCGGGCGGAAAGTCGAGCGCGGCGCCGCTGAAGATGCGCAGCACCGTCGTGTTCGAGAGCAGCGTGGTCGCGTTGCCCTGCAGCACCGTCAGGTTCGCCGGCGAGATCGGGAACAACGCATGCGTCCAGCCCCCGCCGGCGGGCAGCAGCACGCCGAGCGTGGTCACGGCCTCGTTGACCGGCGGGCCGGGGATCGGGTCCTCGAAGTAGAGGCGCACGGTGAGGTCGGACGCGCCGAGGTTGCGCAGGTCCATCGCGATGGCGCTGATGCCGGCGGTCAGGTAGTTGCCGGCCCACTGCGCGCCGTTCATGGCGACGAGGCGCCCGCCGGCTCCGGCGCTGCCGTTGGCGACGATCTGCAGGAAGCTGTCGCCCGCGCCGGCGGGCCCGCCGCTGGCGATCACCGCGGGCGGCGTCGGCGGCACCTGGCCGAACGGTCCGCCGCCGGCGAACCAGCCCTCGATGCCGCCGCTGAAGGTGTCGATCTCGCCCGGATTCACCGCATGCGCGGGCGCGAACGCGACGATCGCCACGCAGAAGATCGTCGCTGGAAGCAGGAATGTCTTCATCGAGTCCTCCCGTCACGCGCCCGCGAGGAGCGCGGGCATCGCCCGCTTTCTAGCGGCAACGGCGTCGGCCCGCCACTGGGGGAGTGCCCGAGTCGGGTGGGCATGTCCGCTGCCAATCGGCGGCGCCGGCGTCAGGCCAGCGACGCCGCCGACGCTCGCGACGGGTCGATCGCCGGACGTGGCGCTGGGATCGCCCGAGTGACAGGCGGGCCGCGCCGCACTAAGCTGGCCGCGGCCGCCGGCAGGCGCACCGTCACGAGAGCGAAGCGGAGGGCGCGATGACATCAACGGCACGTCGACAGTTCCTGAAGGCGGGCACGTCGCTCGCGGTGCTCGGCGCGTTGCCGCGCGCGGTACACGCGGCGATGGGGCCGAACGACAAGTACGACCTGCTCGTGCGCAACGCCAACGTGCTCGATCCGAGCCAGGGCCTCACCGGCAAGCGCGACATCGGCATCCGCTACGGCCAGATCGAAACGATCGCGCCGACGATCGCCGCCGAGCGCGGCGCGCGCGTCATGGACGTCGGCGGCAAGCTCGTGACGCCCGGGCTGATCGACCTGCATTGCCACTCGTACCCCTACGGTTCCGCGATCGGCATCCCCGCCGACGAGCTGGTCCAGCACCAGTGCACGACGACGGTCGTCTCGGCCGGCGACGCCGGCGCCAACAACTTCGCCGCGTTCCGCCGCTTCGTCGTGCCGGGGTCGCGGACGCGCCAGTACGCGTTCGTCCACATCGGCCTCGTCGGCCTGGCCGGCTTTCCGATCCCCGAGCTGTACAACATCGAGTACGCCCAGCCCGAGGCGGCCGCGCGCACGGTCGCGGAGAACGCCGACCTCGTGCTCGGCGTCAAGGTCCGGATGAGCGAGAACGTGATCGCCAGGAACGGCACCGAGCCGCTCAAGCGCGCGGTGCAGGCGTGCGAGATGTCGGGCGTGCCGGCGAAGGTGATGTGCCACATCGGCGGCGTCGCCGACCGCGCGCTGATGTCGCAGATCCTCGACCTTCTTCGCCCGGGCGACATCCTCACGCACTGCTACTCGGGCGCGCCCAACCTCGCCGGCGACGGCACCAACATCGTCCAGGACGGCAAGCTGCTGCCGGCCGCGCTCGCGGCCAAGCGGCGCGGCGTGATCTTCGACATCGGCCACGGCGGCGGCAGCTTCGACTACACGATCGCCGAGGCGGCGATCGCGCAGGGCTGCACGCCCGACACGATCTCGTCGGACATCCATGTCTTCTCGGGCAACACGCCCGGCATGCCGTACCTGCCCTGGGTGATGAGCAAGCTCGTCGGCATGGGCTTCTCGCTCGCCGAGGTCGTCGCCATGGCCACCACGGCGCCGGCGCGGGTGATCGCGCGCCTGCCCAAGCACGGCACGCTTCAGGTCGGCGCGCCCGCGGACCTGTCGATCCTCGACGCCGTCGAGGGCCCGGTCGAGTTCGTCGACACGCGCAACAACAAGCGCACGGGGAAGATGCACCTGCGGCCGGTCGGTGCGGTCGTCGCCGGGGTCGCGTTCGGGCGACCGTACCAGTCGCCGTTCGCGCCGCGCTGAGCCGTCCGGACCTCAGCCGGAGGCGGCGGCGCGCTGCTTGCGCGCTTCGGCCGGCATCTTGTCGCCGAGGTGGTTCTCGATCTCGGTCGAGAGGATCCTGGCCAGCTCCTTGCCGCGCGTCCTGACCCGCGACATCGGCCCGGCGACGAGCACCGCGAACTGCCGATGCGGCACCTGCAGCGGCATCGCCACGCCGCCGAGGTCGGCGGTGTACTCGGCGGCGCCCTCGAACCAGCCGCGCTGGAGCGATCGCTGGATCTCCTTCTCGACGGCGGCGACGCTCATCAGCGTCGTCGGCGTGTAGCGTTCGAAGGTGGCCCGGCGAAGCACGCCGGCGCGGTCGGCGGGCGACAGCTGCGAGAGGAGGGCCCGGCCGGTGGCGGTGACGTGCAGCGGGATGAGCTTGCCCGGCGGGGCGGTGTAGCGGATGGCGTGCGGCGACTCGACCGCTTCGAGGAACACCGCGTGCGTTCCGCTCGTCGCGGCGAGCACCGCGGTCTCGCCGGTCCGCTCGACCAGCGTTCGCAGCAGCGCGCGGAGCTGATCGGGGATCGGCTCGGCGCGCTCGATCTGCTGCACCAGCGACGACCACAGCGGCGAGGGGTAGTAGCCGCCGCGCGCGCGCGGCTCGTAGAGGTAGCCGCGACCGGCGAGCGTGCCGAGCAGGTTGAAGGTCGACGAGCGCGGCCAGTTGAAGTGCTTGGCGATCTCCGCGAGCGCCGCCGGCCGCTTGTGGCTGGCGAAGAACTCGATCAGGTCGAGGACGTTGGCGGCCTGCTTGACGATCATGGTCGGCCTCGCATCATGAAAGTGAAAGGGCGGCGCAGGCGGCGCCGGTCATTCCGCGCGCCGCAGGCGGGCGACGACGAGCGCGTCGGAGGTCCAGAAGGGCAGCGCCGCGAGCAGCACGCACGCCATCGAGAGGACGAAGCCGGCGCGGTAGCCGCCGGTGATGTCGTGCAGCGCGCCGGCGAGGAGCGACCCGATCCCCGAGCCGACCGACATGCACGCGAAGATGACGCCGTAGATCGTCGCCTGGCCCGGCCCGGAGAACAGGCGCGCGCTGAGGCCGGCGGCGAGCGGCCCGCGCGCGCCCTGGCAGATGCCGAACAGCAGCACGTAGGCGACGAGCATCGCCAGGCTCGCGCCGTACGACATCGCTAGCAGCAGCGAGATGCCGAGGAAGGTGCCGACGAAGCTGACGGTCGCGGCGCGCCGGTGGCCGAAGCGGTCGGCGAGCCAGCCCGAGCTGGAGACGCCGACCACCGAGAGCGCCCCGGCGGCGCCGAACGCGGTCGCCGCCTGCAGCGGCGTGTAGCCGACGTCGACCAGGTAGGCGACCGACTGGACGATGATCAGGAACATGCCGACGGCGGTGAAGAACATCACCTGCACGAGGTGCCAGAAGGTGCGATTGCGGAGCGCCGCGCGCACGGGCGCCGTGCCCGCCGCCACGAGCGGGCGCGGCGCGACGAGCGACGGCAGCCCGGCACGAATGGTTCGCCACGGCACCGCGAGCGAGATCGGCACGAGGACGAGCAGCGTGGCGCCGATGACCTGGTACGCGCGACGCCAGCCGTCGGCGTCGATGAGCGTCTGCGCCAGCGGCACGATCAGAAGCGACCCGCAGCCGAAGCCCGCGTAGGCGATGCCGATCGCCGTGCTCATCCGGCGCTCGAACCATCGGCTGATGAGCGCCGCGGCCGGCACCATGCCGATCGCGGCGATGCCGAGCCCGCCGAGCAGGCTGATGCACGCGTAGAACTGCCAGAGCGCGTTCACCCTCGAGGCGAGCAAATAGCCGGTGCCCAGCAGCGCGAGTCCGCCGGCGTAGAGCATGCGCGGGCCGAAGCGCTCGAAGACGGTCCCGCTCAGCGGCGCTGCCAGGCCGCTCACGATCATCAAGGCCGAGTAGACGCTCGTCATCTGCGAGCGATGCCAGCCGAACTCCTTCTCGAGCGGCAGCAGGAACACCATGTACGTGTCGCCGACGCCGCGGCCGACGAAGTTGAACGCGAAGCAGAGGACGAGCACCGTGGCGGCCATCGCGACCGTCGTTGCCGGCGGCGTCGCCGAGGCGGCCACGCTGTTCTTGACCATGCATGGAATGTACTTGTGCATGAACGTGCCGAGCCACAGGGTTTCATCCGTGTACGCGTCGTCCACGGCCATGAATACTTCCGGCTACCCGGACCGGTCTGCGCCGGCCGACCCGACCCATCCACCGACCACCGCCTCATGGGACCGCTGCACGGCATCAAGGTCATCGACATGACGTCGGTGCTCATGGGCCCCTTCGCCTCGCAGTCGCTCGGCGACATGGGCGCGGACGTCGTCAAGATCGAGGCTCCGCTCGGCGACCTCGTGCGCCAGATCGGCCCGGCGCGCCATCCCGAGATGGGTCCGATCTTCCTCAACACCAATCGCAACAAGCGCAGCGTCGGCGTCGACCTCAAGAAGCCGGCCGGGCTCGCCGTCGTGCGCCGCCTGCTCGCCGATGCCGACGTGCTGATCTACAACGTCCGCCCGAACGCGATGGCGCGGCTCGGCCTCGACTACGACGCCGTCGCGGCGATCAACCCGCGCGTCGTCTACGCGGGCCTGTTCGGCTTCGGCCAGGACGGCCCGTACGCGGCACGGCCGGCGTACGACGACCTGATCCAGGGCGGCGCGACGCTGCCGCACCTGATCGCGGTGGCGAGCCAGGGCCCGCCGCGCTACGTGCCGTGCGCCATGGCCGACCGCATCGTCGGCCTGACGGCGGTCGGCGGCATCCTCGCAGCGCTGATGGCGCGCGAGCGCACCGGCCGCGGCCAGCGCCTCGACGTGCCGATGTTCGAGACGATGGTCGGCTTCGTCCTCGGCGACCACCTCGGCGGCCTCACCTTCGAGCCGCCGCTCGATGACGGCGGCTACGCGCGCCAGCTCTCGCACGAGCGGCGACCGTACCGCACCAGCGACGGCTACATCTGCGCGCTGGTCTACAACGACAAGCAGTGGCAGGGGTTCCTGCGCGCCATCGGCCGCGAGTCGCTGCTGCAGGAAGACGCGCGCTTCGCCACCTTCACCAGCCGCTCGCGCCACATCGACTTCGTCTACGGCGAGCTGGCGCGGATCTTCGAGCAGCGCAGCACCGCCGAATGGATGGCGCTGCTCGAGGAGGCTGACGTGCCGATGATGCCGATGCACGACCTGAAGAGCGTGCTCGACGACCCGCACCTCGTCGCGACGAACTTCTTCACCACCAGCGAGCACCCGACCGAAGGCACGATCCGATCGATGCGGATGCCGATGACGTGGTCCGACAGCGCGCCCGAGCCGACGCGTCCGGCGCCGCGCCTCGGCGAGCACAGCGTCGAGGTGCTGACCCAGGCCGGGTACAGCGGCGAGGAGATCGATGCGCTGGTCGCGCAGGGCGCGATCCTCGCCGCGAGCGCCGCCGCGTCTCCGGAAGGACGGCCCGCATGAACTTCGCGCTGAGCGAGCAGCAGGAAGGGATACGCGACGCGATCGCCAAGGTCTGCGCGCGCTTCGACGACGCTTACTGGTTCGAGCGCGACCACGACGGGCGCTTCCCCGAGGAGTTCTACCGGGCGCTGGCGAACGACGGCTGGCTCGGCATGTGCATCGGCGAGGCGTACGGCGGCGCGGGCCTCGGCATCACCGAGGCGGCGATCATGATGCAGACGATCGCCCAGTCTGGCGGCGGCATGTCGGCGGCGTCGTCGGTGCACATCAACCTGTTCGGCCTGAATCCGGTCGCGGTGTTCGGCAGCGAGGCGCAGCGCCGCCGAATGCTGCCGCCGATCGCGCGCGGCGAGGTCAAGAGCTGCTTCGGCGTCACCGAGCCGAACACGGGCCTCAACACGACGCAGCTGAAGCTGCGCGCAGTGAAGAAGGGCGACCGCTACGTCGTCAACGGCCAGAAGGTGTGGATCTCGACGGCGCAGGTGGCCGACCGCATCCTCCTGCTCGCGCGCACGACGCCGCTCGAGGAGGTGACCAAGCCCACGCACGGCCTCAGCCTCTTCTACACCGACTTCGACCGCGAGCGCATCTCGGTGCGCGAGATCGAGAAGATGGGCCGCAAGTGCGTCGACTCGAACGAGCTCTTCTTCGCCGACTTCGAGATCCCGGCCGACGACCTGATCGGCGAGGAAGGGCGCGGCTTCGAGTACATCCTGCACGGCATGAATCCCGAGCGCGTGCTGATCGCCGCTGAGGCGGTCGGCATCGGCCGGCTCGCGCTCGAGCGCGCGGTCGCGTACGCGAAGGAGCGCGTCGTCTTCAACCGGCCGATCGGCCAGAACCAGGCGATCCAGCACCCGCTCGCGCAGAACTGGATGGAGCTCGAGGCGGCGAACCTGGTCGTCATGCAGGCGGCCTGGCAGTACGACAACGGCATGAACTGCGGCGCCGCCGCCAACGCCGCCAAGTACCTCGCCGGCGAGGCCGGCTTCAACGCCTGCCAGCAGGCGGTGATGACGCACGGCGGCTTCGGCTACGCCAAGGAGTACCACGTCGAGCGCTACCTGCGCGAGGTCATGATCCCGCGCATCGCGCCGATCAGCCCGCAGCTCGTGATGTGCTACATCGCCGAGAAGGTGCTCGGCCTGCCGAAGTCGTATTGAAACGAGCAGGCATCGACACGATCAGCGACGACACGATGAGCGACGACACCACACCGGCCGCATCGACCGCGGTCCGCTACGAGCAGACCGGCGCCGTCGTCCTCGTCACGATCGACCGGCCGGCGCAGCTCAACGCGATCAACGCCGAGGTGCGCGCCGGCCTCTTCGCCGCCTTCAGGCGCTTCGAGGCCGACGACTCGGCACGCGTCGCGATCCTCACTGGCGCCGGGCCGAAGGCGTTCTGTGCCGGCATGGACCTGAAGGAAGCCGCCGAGATGGCGCTCGCGGTGCCGCCGAAAGGCTTCCTGCCGATCATCGGCCAGGGCCTCGACGTCACCAAGCCGACGATCGCCGCCGTCAACGGCGTCGCCTTCGCCGGCGGCTGGCTGCTCGCGCAGATGTGCGACCTCTGCATCGCCGCCGAGCACGCGACGTTCGCCATCACCGAGGCGCGCGTCGGCCGCGGCATGCCGTGGGCGGCGCCGCTGGTCGGCATGGTCCAGCAGCGCGCGGCGATGGAGCTGCTGCTGACGGGCGAGCCGATCGATGCGCGGCGCGCGCACGAGATCGGCTTCGTCAACCACGTCGTCCCGGCCGCGGAGCTGCTGCCGCGCGCGTTCGCGATGGCCGCGAAGATCGCCGAGAACGCGCCGCTCACGGTGCGCGCCGCGCGCGAGATGGTGTACCTCTCGACCGAGATGGGACGCTCGGCGGCATTGCGCGCCGGCTCCCACCTGTTCGAGTCGGTCTATCGGAGCGAGGACGCCCAGGAAGGCCCGCGCGCATTCCGCGAGAAGAGAAAGCCGCAGTGGAAAGGCCGATGAGCGCCGCGCCCGGATCGACGCTCTACGGTCGCCTGCGCCGCGTCGTCGACGCGATCGACAACGTGCTGATGGTGATCGGCTGCCTGATGCTCTTCGGCCTGATGTTCGTCGTCGTCGCCGACGTCGCCTTGCGCTATCTCTTCAACTCGCCGCTGCAGTGGTCGTACGAGGTGATCTCGAGCTACCTGATGCCGGGCCTGTTCTTCTTCGCCGCGTCGCACACGCTGAAGGCGCACGCCCACGTCGCCGTCGACATCGTCCACAACTACGTCGGCCGGCGCACGCGCTACGTGCTCGAGGCGCTGGTGAGCACGCTCGCGACGCCGGTGTTCGCGTTGTGCACGGTCGTCTCGGCCCAGCACACGCTGGACGACATCCGGACCGCCGCGACGTCGACCAGCGGCCTGGCGCTGCCGACCTGGACGATCAGCCTGATGCTGCCGATCGGCTTCGGCCTGCTGACGCTGCGCCTCGCGATCAACGCGCTCGGCTACGTCGCGACGCTCGCCACCGGCCGCGAGGTGACGGCGCTGCCGCCGATCTCGGGCACCGAGGAGCTGACGCCATGATGTCGGCGGGCGTCACGCTGCTGCTCTTCGTCCTGCTCGCGGCCGGCATGCCGGTCGCGTTCGCGCTCGTCGTCTCGGGCAGCGTCGGCCTGTACCTGATCGGCGGCCTCGACGTCCTCGCCGGCGTCATCACGACGACGCCGCTCTCGACCGCCGGCTCGTACGAGCTGATCTCGATCCCGATGTTCATCCTGATGGCCGAGTTCGTGATCCTGAGCGGCGTCGCCGACGACCTGTTCAAGGCGGCGTCGACGTGGGTCGGCCGCGTCCCGGGCGGCCTCGGCATGGCGACGGCGCTCGCCGGCGCCGGCTTCGGCGCGATCTCGGGCTCGAGCACCGCGTCGGCGGCGACGCTCTCGTCGACGACGATGCCGGCGATGCTGAAGGCGGGCTACGACCCCAAGCTCGCCGGCGGCGTCGTCGCGATCTCGGGGACGCTGGCGATGCTGATCCCGCCGAGCATCGCGCTCGTGCTCTACGGGATCATCGCCGACGTCAGCATCGGCCAGCTCCTGATCGGCGGCGTCATCCCCGGCATCCTCGTCACGCTGACGATCATGGCGACTGTGTGGGCGCTGGTCGCGATCGACCCGACCTCGGCGCCGCGCGGAATGGCCTACACGATGGGCGAGAAGATCCGCTCGCTCAAGGTCGTCGGGCCGATGATCGTGCTCTTCATGATGGTCACCGGCGTCATCTACAGCGGCATCGCGACGCCGACCGAGGCGTCGGGGCTGGGCGCGTTTGGCGCCTTCGTGCTCGCCATCCGCGAGGGCAAGGTCAACCGCGCCTCGCTCGTCAAGGCGCTCACGCACGCGGCGCACGCGGCCTGCATGATCATCATGATCGTCGTCTGCGCCAAGATCTTCGGCTACTTCTTCACCCTGACGCAGTCGACCCAGGGCATCGTGCGCTGGGTCGGCGCCCTGCAGGTCTCGCGCTGGGTGATCCTCGCCTTCATCCTGTTCGGCTACATCGTCCTCGGCTGCCTGATGGACCAGGTCGCGATCCTGATCCTGACGGTGCCGATCGTCCTGCCGCTGATCAAGGCGCTCGGCTTCGATCCGGTCTGGTTCGGCGTCATCGTCATCGTCGTCGCCGAGGTCGGCCTGGTCACGCCGCCGGTCGGGCTCAACGTGTTCGTCGTCTCGCGCTACGCCAAGCGGCCGCTGCAGGAGATCTTCGCCGGGGTCTGGCCGCACGTCTTCAGCCACCTGCTGCTGCTCGCGGTGCTGGTGGCGTTTCCCTCGATCATCCTGTGGCTGCCGGCGCAGATGGCGCCCTGACCGTTCCTCGCCTCACCCAGAAAGGTTCGACACCATGCTCAAGCAGTTCGCCAAGACCGCGCTGGCGCTCGCCGCCGTCGTCTCGTTCGCCGCCGCCTCCGCGCAGACGACGACCAAGATCAAGATCGCCGACTCGTTCCCGGTCGGCCACTACCTGCCGAAGTACATCACCACGCCGATGATGGAGCGGCTGAAGGCCAACCCCGCCGCCAAGGGCATCGAGTTCGAGTACTACCCGGCCGAGCAGATGGGCAAGGCCAAGGATTTCCTCTCGCTCGTCCAGTCGGGCGTGATCGACATCGCCTACGTCGCTCCGGGCTTCGTCTCCGACAAGATGCCGCTGTCGGTCGTCAGCGAGCTGCCGCTCGACTTCAGCGGCTCGTGCCAGGCGACGATGGCGTACTGGAACCTCGCCAAGCCGGGCGGCCTGCTCGACAAGAAGGAGTTCGCGCCGAACGGCGTGCGGCTGCTCTTCACGATCGTGCTGCCGCCGTACCAGATCATCACGAGGAAGCCGTTCGCGAGCCTCAAGGACATCGAGGGCATGAAGATCCGCGCCTCGGGCTCGGCCAAGGAGCTGGTGATCAAGAAGCTGAAGGCAACGCCCGTGCTGATGCCGACGCCCGACGTCTACGAGTCGCTCTCGCGCGGCACCATCGACGGCGTCCTGTTCCCGTTCAACAGCCTGGCGCCGTACGAGATCCACAAGCTCTCGAAGACCGGGACGATCGGCGAGAACTTCGGCACCTTCGTCGCCAACTGGGTGATCAGCGAGAAGCGCTTCCAGAGCCTGCCGCCCGCGGTGCAGCAGGACCTGACGGCGATGGGCGAGCAGCTCACCAAGGCGGCATGCACGCAGGTCGAGAAGGACGAAGCCGGCGACATCGAGAAGGTCAAGGCGGCCGGCGTCAAGCTCGCGCCGCTGTCGCCGGCCGACCACGCCGCCGTGGCGACGATGATGCAGGACGTCGCCAAGGACTGGGCCGACAGCCTCGACAAGCGCGGCAAGTCGGGCACCGAGGTGCTCAATGCGTTCAAGGCCGGGCTCAAGTGAGCTCGCGGGCCGGCTGAGGGCCAGGGGGCGCGCGTGATCGAGCCGCTCTCGCTGCAGCCGCTGCCCGAGGCCGCCGAGGCGCTGCGCGACGACGTCCGGCGCTTCCTCGACGAGACCCTCGCCGGCATCGCGCCCGACGTTCGCGCGCGCTCCTGGCTCGGCTTCGACGCCGCGTTCAGCCGCGCCCTCGGCGCGCGCGGCTGGATCGGCCTGGCGCTGCCGCGCGAGTACGGCGGCGGCGGTCGCGACGCGTTTGCGCGCTTCGTCCTGGTCGAAGAGCTGCTCGCGCGAGGCGCGCCGGTGTCGGCGCACTGGATCGCCGAGCGCCAGAGCGCGCCGATGATCCTGCGCTACGGCACCGAGGACCAGAAGCGCTTCTTCGTTCCCGCGGTCTGCCGCGGCGACATGTTCTTCTCGATCGGCATGAGCGAGCCGCAGGCGGGCTCCGACCTCGCGAGCGTGCGGACGCGCGCGACGGCGACGGCGACCGGCTGGCGCGTCACCGGCCAGAAGATCTGGACCACCAACGCCGATCACTCGCATTACATGATCGCCCTCGTTCGCACCTCGGGCGCGCCGGAAGACCGCCAGCGCGGCCTGTCGCAGCTGCTGATCGACCTGAAGACGCCGGGCATCACGATCCGGCCGATCGAGGACCTCACCGGCGACAGGCACTTCAGCGAGGTCTTCTTCGACGACGTCGACCTGCCGCGCGAGGCGCTCGTCGGCAGCGAGGGCTCGGGCTGGGCGCAGGTGACGGCCGAGCTGGCCTTCGAGCGCAGCGGCCCCGAGCGCATCTATTCGAGCATGGTGCTGCTCGAGGCCTGGCTCGATTTCCTGCGCGCGAGCAGGACCGACGACCCCGCGTCGGTCGCGCTCGCCGGCCGCATCCTCGTGCACAAGGCGACGCTGCGCTCGATGTCGGTGGCGGTCACCGCGAAGGCCGGGGCCGGCGGCAGCCCGATGACCGAGGCCTCGCTGGTCAAGGACCTCGGCACCGAGCTCGAGCAGTTCACGCCGATCGCGATCGCCGATGCGATCGCGACGGCGCAGGCGAGCGCCAGCGCGGACGCAGGCGCCAGCACCGCGCGGGCCGGGAACGAGGTGCCGGCGTCGCTGCTGCGCACGCTCGCCTACATCACGCAGTTCGCGCCGACGTTCTCGCTGCGCGGCGGCACGCGCGAGGTGCTGCGCGGCCTGATCGCGCGCGGCCTGGGGCTGAGATGAGCGAGCACGAGCTGGTCGAGCCGTTCGAGCGCCTGCTCGCCGACGCGTGCCCGGCCGCGCTGGTGCGCGAGATCGAGCGCGGCGGCGATCCGGCGCCGCTGTGGGCGCGCCTGGCGGCGTCGGGCTTCGTCGACACGCTGGTCCCGGAGCCGGCCGGCGGCGCGGGGCTGCGCCTCGCCGACGCGTTGCCGCTCTTCCTCGCCGAAGGCCGTCACGCGCTGCCGGTGCCGCTCGCGCAGACCATGCTCGTGCGCGCGCTGCTGGCGCGCGACGGCCTCGCCGCGCCCTCGGGACCGATCGCGATCGCGACGCAGGCGCGCGTCGCCGCCGACGGTGCGATCACCTGCGCCGCGACCCCGTACGGTCGCGTCGCCGAGTCGGTCCTGGTGACCCTCGCGGCGGGCTGGCGCGTCCTGCCGGTCGCGGGCGCCGAGCGCACGTCGAGCGGCGTCCACGCCAGCTTGCGCGCCGACCTCCGCTGGCCGACGATGCCGGCCGATGCGGTCGTCGCCACGTCGTCGCTCGCACCGCAGGAGGCGGGCGCCGCGATCACCGCAGCGCTGCTTGCCGGCGCGATGGCGCGCGTGCTCGAGCTCACCGTCGCGTTCGCCAACGACCGCGTCCAGTTCGGCAAGTCGATCGGCAAGTTCCAGGCGATCCAGCACCAGCTCGCGGTGATGGCCGAGCACGTCGCCGCGGCGCGCATGGCAGCCGAGATCGGCTGCGCCGGCGCCGGACCGCTGCCGGCCCCGCTGCGCGCCGCGCTCGCCAAGGCGCGCACGAGCGAGGCGGCGGCGATGGTCGCGCCGATGGCGCACGCGATCCACGGCGCCATCGGCATCACCGCCGAGCTCGACCTGCAGCTCTACACGCGACGCCTGCACGAGGGTCGCGCCGACTACGGCGCCGAGGGCCACTGGAACCGCGTCGTCGGCCGCGCCCTGCTCGATGCCGAGGGCGGCGCGCTCGACTTCATGCGCAGCGCCCTCATTCCTTCCAACGACGAGCTCCGACCATGAAGCCTTTCCTCCGCCACGAGCAGTCGGGCGCCATCGTCACGCTGACGATGGACGCCGCCGAGACGCGCAACGCGCTCACCGGCAACAGCGCGCCGCAGGAATTCGTCGACGCGTGCGCGCGCATCGCCGACGACACGTCGGTGCGCTGCGTCATCGTCACCGGCGCCGGCACGGTGTTCTCGTCGGGCGGCAACCTCAAGCACATGCAGTCGCTCTTCGACGCGCCGCCGAGCGAGATCCGCCACTGGTACCGCCAGGGCATCCAGCGCCTCGCGACCGCGCTCTACAACCTCGAGGTGCCGACGATCGCCGCGGTCAACGGCGCGGCGATCGGCGCGGGCTGCGACCTGACCTGCATGTGCGACATCCGCATCGCGTCCGAGACGGCATCGTTCGCCGAGAGCTTCGTCAAGGTCGGCCTCATTCCCGGCGACGGCGGCGCCTGGCTGCTGCCGCGCGTCGTCGGCATGTCGAAGGCGGCGGAGATGTCGTTCACCGGCGACTCGCTGTCGGCGGCCGAGGCGCTGGCGTGCGGGCTGGTGTCGCGCGTCGTGCCGGCCGAGCGGCTCATGGAGGAAGCGCTCGCGCTCGCCGGCCGCATCGCCGCGAATCCGGGCGCGGGCCTGCGGCTGACGAAGCGGCTGCTGCGCGAGGGGCAGCACACGCGACTCGAGAGCCTGCTCGAGATGTCGGCGGGATTTCAGGCGGTCGCGCACAAGACCGCTCATCACGTCGAGGCGGTCAACGCCTTCGTCGAGAAGCGCAAGCCCGACTTCTCGGGCGACTAGCGCAGGCCGACGCGGAGCGAACGGCGCCCGCGACGTCGCAGCGGTCAGCTGCCGTAGAGCGCGTGCGCTTCGCGCGCCAGCGCCTCGCGATGCGCAGGCGCGGCGAGCTCGATCATCGCCTTGACGCGCTGCCTGAAGGCGAGGCCGCGCAGGCGGACGGCGCCGTGCTCGGTGGCGACGACGTCGACGTCGCTGCGCGCCGTCGTCACCGGCCCGCTCAGCCGCGCGACGATGCGCGAGAGCGCGCCGCCCTTGGCCGCGCTCGGCAGCGCGATGATCGACGCGCCGCCCGGCGAGCGGCTGCCCGCTCGCACGAAGTCGACCTGGCCGCCGACGGCGCCGATGTAGTCGCCGCCGATGCTTTCCGCGTTCACCTGGCCGGTGAGGTCGACCTCGAGCGCCGAGTTGATCGAGACGTAGCGCGGCAGGCGCGAAAGGACGCCGAAGGCGTGCGTGTAGCTCACCGGGCACAGCTTGACGGCCGGATTGCGGTGCGCGAAGCGGTAGAGCCTGGCGTCGGTGCCGAACAGCACGCCGGTGATGCTGACGCCCTCGTCCATGCCCTTTGCGGCGTTGGTGACGACGCCGCGCTCGACCAGCTCGACCAGCGAGTCGCCGACCATGCCCGAGTGCACGCCGAGGTCGCGCCGGTTGCCGAGCATGGCGATGATCGCCTCGGGAATCGCGCCGAAGCCGACCTGCAGCGTCGCGCGGTCCGGGATGAAGGAATCGACGTGGCGGGCGATGCGCCGCTCGAGCTCGCCGATCGCCGCGCTCGGCAACTGGATCGGCTGGCGGTCGCTCTCGACCAGCACGTCGATGTCGGCGTCGGTGAGCGCGACGTCGCACCGCGTCTGCGGCACCTGCCGGTTCACCTCGGCGATGACGACGCGCGCCTTGTCGACGGCGGCGCGCGTGTGGTCGGCGCCGAGCCCGAGGCTGTAGCGGCCGTGCTCGTCGGCCGGAGCGACCTGGACGAGCGCGACGTCGCAGGCGATCGTGCCGTCGGCGATGAACTCGGCGTTCTGGGAGACATGGCACGGCACGACGTCCATCGCGCCGGCCTTGATCAGGCGCCGGTTCGTGCCGACGCCGCCCATGCCGTGCAGGAAGAGGCCGTCGACGGCGCCGGGCCGGAAGGTGTCGGAGAACATCGCGGCGAGGAAGGCGCTGACGCCGCCGAGCTCGCCGCGCTGGCGTACGAGCGCTTCGGTCAGCGTCAGCGGCTCGGCCGTGCCTTGGCCCATGACGATGCCGTCGCCGGGGCGAATCCAGTCGGCGAGGCGAAGCGTCGCGGCATCGACGCGGATCACTTCGGCGCTCCGGCCTGCACGCGGCGCAGGTGCTCGCCGAACGCGACCAGGCGCTGGGCGCGCTTCAGGAGCGGGCCGTCGATCATCTTTCCTTCGAAGTCGATCGTGCCGATGCCGCGCGCCGTCGCGTCGTCGTAGCAGGCGATCAGGCGCCGCGCGTGGTCGAGCTCGGCGTCGCTCGGGCTGAAGACCCGGTTGGCGACCTCGAGCTGGCGCGGCAGGAGGCAGATCTTGCCGTCGTAGCCGAGGTCGCGGCCTGCGTTGGCATCGGTCTCGAAATGCGGGTCGTCGCGGATCTCGACCACCGCCTGGTCGATCGCGACGATGCGTGCCGCCTTGGCGTGGAGCAGCACGTGCGATCGCGCGTATTGCACCTCGGCCGAGCCCGGCGTGCGGCGCGCGCCGAGCTCGCTCGCCAGGTCTTCCGCGCCGAAGTAGACCGCGGCGAGCAGGGGATCGGCGCCGCAGAGCGCCGCGGCGTTGACGACGCCGGCGATCGACTCGAGTCCGCCGACGATGAAGCGCGGCGCGTTGCGCGGCGCGTCGCGCTCGAGGCGGCGCAGTCGGTGCAGCGCCGGAAACAGCTGCTCGGCGCGCTCGAGCTTGGGGATGACGATGCCGTCGACGTCACTCGCCAGCGCCGCCGCGAGATCGTCGAGGTAGTGGTCGGAGTCGGGCTCGTTGACGCGGACGGTGAGCACGCCCGGCAGTCGCGCCTGCTGGCGAAGGGTGGCGACGAGCTGAAAGAGGCCGGTGCGCGCGCTCGCCTTGTGCGCCGGCGGTGTGCCGTCCTCAAGGTCGACGACGTAGCAGTCGGCGGCGAAGCGCGGGAACTTCGCGACCAGGTCGGGCCGGTTCGCCGGGGCGAAAAACAGGCTGCGGATGACGGGCATGGCGTTCTCTGGCGCTAGGCGAGCAGGCTGTCGAGCCGCTCCTTCGACTCGAGCAGCTCGAGCAGCATCTCGTGGACGACGTGGCGAACCGACGTCTCGGCGCCCATGTCGCCGACGATCTGGCCCACCGGGTAGGTCAGGAACTCGCTGGCGCGGACGCGTTCGACGCGCGTGCGTCCCTGGCCCCACCAGAGCAGCGCCTGCAGCGGCGCCGGCAGCGTCGCGGGCGCGCCGGGCTGCTCCCACGCGTCGGTGAACGCGCTGCGCAGCGTGCGGCACGGCTTGCCGGTCACCGTCCGCGTCAGGACCGCGTCTTCCGAGCCGGCCTCGAACATCTTCGCCTTGATCTCGGGCGTCACCTCGCTCTCGACGGTCTTCAGCCAGATCGAGCCGCACCAGACGCCTTCGCAGCCGAGCGCCAGGGCGGCGGCCATCTGCCGGCCGCGACCGACGCCGCCGGCGCCGAGCACGGGCAACGGTGCGACGGCGTCGACGATGCGCGGCCACAGCACCATCGACGTCGTCGAGCCGGTGTGGCCGCCCGCCTCGGTGCCGACGGCGATGACGAGATCGCAGCCGACGTCCCGGTGGCGCAGCGCGTGCTTGACCGCGCCGGCCATCGCCGCGACCTTGATGCCGCGGGCGTGCGCGCGCTCGACCAGCGCGCGCGACGGCGAGCCGAGCGCGTTGACGATGAGGCGGATCGGATGCTCGAGCGCGATGTCGATCATCCGCGCGCTCTCGGCCGGCGTGAAGGTGAACTCGCCGACCATCGCCTTCATGATCTGCTCGGCCTCGGCTTCGGGCAGCGGCGGGATGCCCGCCTCGTCGAGCAGGTTGCGGACGAAGTCGCGCTGCGCCTTCGGAAAGAGGAGCTCGGGATCGAACTTGCGGTCGCCGAAGTCTTCGTAGCTCGCCGGGTTGAGGATGTCGATGCCGTACGGCTTGCCGCCGATGCGCGCGTCGATCCAGGCCAGCTCGTCATGGACGCGCTCGGCGCTCATCCGTGCCATGCCGAGCACGCCCAGGCCGCCGGCCTTCGAGACCTCGACGACGACGTCGCGGCAGTGCGAGAAGGCGAAGATCGGCACCTCGATCCCGAACATCTCGCAGAGGCGGCTGTTCATGCGGTGTTCACATGCATGGACGAATGGTCCGCATCGATGATCACGGTGTCCAGTCCGAAAACCCTGAGGCGCTGCTGGTGGTAGCTTTCGGTCCTGCCACCGGAAAGCGACCCATGACGACTCCCCTTCCCCGCGACGGCCTCCAGCTTCGCTCCCTCGTCAAGGACAGCGGCGAGCTCGAGCTCTCGCTCGTTCGCGTCGCGACCCCCGAGCCGGCCGCCGACGAGGTCGTGATCCGCGTCGAGGCGACGCCGATCAATCCGTCCGACATCGGCCTGCTGTTCGGCGCCGCCGACCTCGCGACGCTCGCCGTGCGCGGCAGCGGCGAGGGCACGGTGGCGACAGCGCGAATTCCGGAGGCGGCGATGAAGGCGATGGCCGGCCGCCTCGGCCAGTCGATGCCGGTCGGCAACGAAGGCGCGGGCACGGTGATCGCGGCGGGCAGCAGTCCCGCAGCGAGCGCGTTGCTCGGCAGGACCGTCGCGGCGCTCGCCGGCGCGATGTACTCGCAGTACCGCACCGTCAAGGCCGAGCTGTGCCTGCCGCTGCCGGCCGGAACCAGCGCGGCCGAAGGCGCGTCGTGCTTCGTCAATCCGCTCACCGCCCTCGGCATGACCGAGACGATGCGGCGCGAAGGCCACAAGGCGCTCGTCCACACCGCGGCGGCTTCCAACCTCGGCCAGATGCTCAACCGCATCTGCCTCGCCGACGGCATCGGCCTCGTCAACGTCGTCCGCAAGCCCGAGCAGGAAGCGCTGCTGCGCGAGCAGGGCGCGGTCCACGTCGTCAGCACGGCATCGCCGCGCTTCGTCGAGCAGCTCACCGACGCGCTGGCCGCGACCGGCGCAACGCTCGCCTTCGACGCGATCGGCGGCGGCCGGCTGGCCGGACAGATCCTCGGGGCGATGGAAGCCGCGATCAACCGCGCCGCCAAGGAGTACAGCCGCTACGGCTCGACGACGCACAAGCAGGTCTACATCTACGGCGGCCTCGACACCGGACCGACCGAGATCGTGCGCAACTTCGGCATGACGTGGGGGGTGGGAGGCTGGCTCCTGTTCCCGTTCCTGCAGCGCATCGGCGCCGAGGCCGCGCAAGCGCTCAGGTCGCGCGTCGCGGCCGAGCTGAAGACGACGTTCGCCAGCCACTACACGCGCACCGTCTCGCTCGCCGGCGCGCTGCAGGCGGAGGCGATCGCCGACTATGGCCGGCGCGCGACTGCGTCGAAGGTGCTGATCGATCCGAGCGCAGGCTAGCGCCCCGCGGCCGCCGTCGCGCCCTGGCGCACCGGCAGCCGCCAGTTCGGCCGGACGAAGTGGCAGGTGTAGCCGTTCGGGATCCGCTCGAGGTAGTCCTGGTGCTCGGGCTCGGCCTCCCAGAACGGACCCGCCGCCGCGACCTCGGTGACGACCTTGCCCGGCCACAGGCCGGACGCGTCGACGTCGGCGATCGTGTCCTGGGCCGTGCGCTTCTGCGCATCGCTCGTGTAGTAGATCGCCGAGCGGTAGCTCATGCCGCGATCGTTGCCTTGGCGGTTCTTCGTCGTCGGATCGTGGATCTGGAAGAAGAATTCGAGCAACCGGCGGTAGCTCAGGCGCGCCGGGTCGAAGACGATCTCGATCGCCTCGGCGTGCGTGCCGTGGTTGCGGTAGGTGGCGTTCGGCACGTCGCCGCCGCTGTAGCCGACGCGCGTCGAGACGACGCCGTCCATCTTGCGGATCAGGTCCTGCATGCCCCAGAAGCAGCCGCCGGCGAGGACGGCGCGCTCGGTGGTCGTGTTGCCGGTGTCGCTCATCGCACTTCCTCCACCTGGTCGAGATACGCGCCGTAGCCTTCCTTCTCCATGTCGTCACGGTGGACGAAGCGCAGCGACGCCGAGTTGATGCAGTAGCGCAGGCCGCCGCGGTCGCGCGGGCCGTCGTCGAAGACGTGGCCGAGGTGGCTGTCGCCGTGCGCCGAGCGCACTTCGGTGCGGACCATGCCGTACGACATGTCCCTCAGCTCGTTGACGTTGGCCGGCTCGATGGGCTTGGTGAAGCTCGGCCAGCCGCAGCCCGACTCGAACTTGTCGCTCGACGCGAACAGCGGCTCGCCCGAGACGATGTCGACGTAGATGCCGGGCTCGTGGTTGTCGAGGTATTCGCCGGTTCCCGGCCGCTCGGTCGCGCTTTCCTGGGTGACGCGATACTGTTCCTTGCTGAGGCGGGCGATCGCCTCGGGGCTCTTTCGATAGGGGGCGGGCATTCGCTTTCTCCTTGTCGCAGGTCCAGTCGCCGGAGCTTAGCGAAACCTTACGCCGCGCGGGCAGCCCGCCCGCGATGGCCCCATTCGAGACGCCATGCCGTTCAACCCTGCCTCTTCGCTCGCTCGCCTGATCGAGGCGCCGGTCCGTGCCGGCGTCGTCGTGTGGATCGGTGCCCGCCCGGCGCGCCGGGAGCCGATGCGCGCCGAGCCGGCTGCGCTGCTGGCCGCCGGCCGGGGCCTCGTCGGCGATCGCTACGCCAACGCGGGCGGTGCGCGCCAGCTCACGCTGATCGAGGCCGAGAGCCTGGCCGCGATCGCCAGCCACCTCGGTCGCGAGCGCGTCGACGGCGACGAGGTGCGCCGCAACGTCGTCGTCCGCGGCATCAACCTGGTCGCGCTCAAGGGCCGCCGATTTCGCCTCGGCGCGGCGCTGCTCGAGGCAAGCGGCGAGTGCCATCCGTGCTCGCGCATGGAAGAGGTCCTCGGCCCGGGCGGCTACAACGCGATGCGCGGGCTCGGCGGCATCACCGCGCGCGTGATCGAGGGCGCGACGATCCGGATCGGCGACGCGGTGGTCGCGCAGGCCGGCGGAGGGGTTGAATCGGTGCAGATCGGGTAGCTGACGGACACCGTCGACGTGAGTCGCCGAGGTGGCGAGCCCGAGGACCGCGCGTGCCCCTACCATCGCCGCCCATGGACTTGCTGCGCGCCGGGTTGGACATTGGCGTTGGCCGCTGGAAGGCGCTGCTGATCGCATTCAGCCTGTTCTCGGCGACGGTGATGGCGATCGAGGGCGCGGCCGCTGCGGCGGCGTTCTCACGCGGCACCGAAGGCCGGCTCGGCCTGCGCGCCGTCACCGTCATGCATGCGGGGCAGGAGTTCCGGCTGGTGCGCTCGTTCGAGCCCTGGTCGCAGGCGCCGCAGGCCGGCGTCCGCGTCGGCGACGTGCTCCGACCCGATCATTGGTACGACTTCGGTCGCCGTTTCCGGCCCGGCGAGGTGATCCCGTACACCGTCGTCCGCGACGGGCAGATCCTGCCGGTGCAGATCACGGCGAGCGAGCGAGCCATCGAGAGCCTCGATCGGTGGCACTTCGGGATGAACGCGGTGTTGTGCGGCCTGGGCACGCTGCTCGGCCTGGTGATCGGGCTCAGGCAAGCCGAGGTGACCACCAGCCGCGCGCTGGCACTGGCCTTCTTGTGGTGGTCCGCGAACCTGGGCCGCGGCTACGCACCGGCGGATTGGCCAGCGGCCCTGGTCAGCCTGATGCAATCGGCCGCATTGATGCCCGGCTGGTATCTCGGCCTGTGGTTCGCGATCCACTACCCGAACGAGCGGCCGCAGGGCGTCCGCCGGGTCCTGCGCCGCTGCTTGCCGCTGTTTCTGGTGGCGCTGATCCCCGTCGAGATCGTGGCGGTGGCCAGCGGCCTCGGACGGGTTTCGCCAGCCCTGTTCTCGTGGGCCACGGTGCCCTATGTGGGCGCTGCGGGCGCGCTGATGCTCGTCGCGTTCTGGGACGGCATGCGGCGCAGCAGCGGCGAACTGCGGCAGCGCTTCGGTTGGTTGCTGGGATCGTTCGCGCTGATGTGGTCGGTGAGCTACCTCACCTGGGTGGGCCAGATCTTCGACGACCCCGACACCGCCTCCTGGCTCGAGCACTTGTCGGTGCTGGGATCGCTGCTGGCGCTGATCGGCCTGACCTACGCGATCCTGCGCCACCGCGTGCTCGACATGGGCTTGGCGCTGAACCGCTCGCTGGTCTTCACCGTCGTCGGCGCGGTGCTGCTGGGCAGCTTCCATTTCTTGAACGTGCTGATCGGGCGGCTGCTCCACTTCGACGATCCGGCCAAGGCGGGCCTGCTCAGTGCCTTGCTGGCCGCACTGGTGGTGCTCGCCTATCCGAAGGTGAAGGCCGGTGCCGAGTGGATGATCGACCGCCTGTTCTTCGGTCAGTGGGTGGCGCGCGAAATCGACCTCGCGCGCTTTGCTGCCGAGGCCCGCGGCTACACCGAGGCGTCGGCCCTGGGCCAGGCCCTCGTCGGCGCGCTCGACCGCTTCACGTGTGGTGCCGGTGCCGTGCTGTACGTGCGCCAGGGTGACGGCAGTTTCCGTCGCCAGCCGGGGGCGTCGGTCGATGCACCGGACGCCTTGGTGGCCGACGAGCCGCTGGCCGTGGCCCTGCGTGCCGGCCAGTCGGTGGCCAGCCGGGAGGAGGTGCACTCGGCGCTTCCGGGGGAACTGGCGATCGTGCTGTCGCGCCAGCGCGATCTCGACGCGTTCATGCTGATCGGCAAGCAGCGCGACGGCCGAGCCATGCGCTCCGACGAGGTCTTCGCGCTGCGCAACGCGCTCCAGGCCGCGGGCGTCGAGTGGCAGGCTCTGCGTTGGGCGGCACTGCAGCGTCAGGTGGAACGCTCACCCGGGTCGGCGGCCTGACCGCACGTTCGTGCTCCAGCGAGCCGTTGCGGGACGGGTCGCGGATGTCTCGTGCGCGGCGAATACTGCCTAGGCGCCGAACGTCGCAGAAGGGTCGCGAGTAGCCGGGCGCCCTACGGGTCGCCGAGGCAACCTCAGCCCGGCGCGACCTGATGCGCCGCCATCAGCTCGAGCGCCTTGACGAGCGCCGAGTGATCGAGATCGGCCATGCCGTTCGCGGCGCACGCCTGCATCAGCTGCGCCGCGTTCGCGGTCTGCGGCAGCGACACGCCGAGCTCGCGCGCGCCCTGCAGCGCGAGGCCGAGGTCCTTCTGGTGGAGCCGGATGCGAAAGCCGGGATTGAACGTGCGCTTGATCATCCGCTCGCCATGCACCTCGAGGATGCGGCTCGACGCGAAGCCCCCCATCAGCGCCTGGCGCACCTTGGCCGGATCGGCGCCGGCCTTGCTCGCGAACAGCAGCGCCTCGCCGACGGCGGCGATGTTGAGCGCGACGATGATCTGGTTGGCGACCTTGGTCGTCTGGCCGTCGCCGTTGCCGCCGACGAGCGTGATGTTCTTGCCCATCTTCTCGAGCAGCGGCCGCACCTTCTCGAACACCGCAGCGTCGCCGCCGCACATGATCGTCAGCGACGCGGCCTTGGCGCCGACCTCGCCGCCCGACACCGGCGCGTCGATGTAGTCGGCGCCGGCGGCGTTGATCTTCTGCGCGAACGCCTTGGTCGCCATCGGCGAGATCGAGCTCATGTCGACGATCACCTTGCGCGCGCCGCCGGCGCCCGCCTGCAGCGCCGAGGCGACGCCGCCTTCGCCGAACAGCACCGACTCGACGTCGGGCGTGTCGGGCAGCATGAGGAAGACGACCTCGGCCTGCCGCGTCACCTCGGCCGGGCTGGCGCAGGCGATCGCCGACGTCGCGGCGATGCTTTCCGGGATCGTGCGGCCCGACTTGACGAACAGCTGGTGGCCGGCGTCGACGAGGTGGAGCGCCATCGGCGCGCCCATGATGCCGAGGCCGATGAATCCGATCTTCATGGAGGTCCTTGCGTGGTGCGAACGGTCGCTGACTTCGGTATCCGATATCAGTACATGTCGGGCGCGCCGGGCGACTTCGCCGCGCGCATCGCCGCCATCACCTGCTGCGCGCCGGTCGCCATCAGGCGCGCATCGGAGCTGACGGTGACGAACTGGAAGCCCTTGGCGATGCGCCGGAGCGCCGACTCGGGCGTCGCGTTGTGGATGCCGGCGACGACGCCGTGCGCCCTGGCGCGCGCGAGGATGTGGTCCACCGCCTGCGTCGCCTTGGGCTCGAGGTCGTCCATCGCGACCTTGCAGCCGAGCGAGAGCGAGAGGTCCGAGGGGCCGATGTAGATCGCGTCGAGCCCTTCGACCGAGAGGATCTCGTCGAGGTTCTCGACCGCCTTCGCGGTCTCGATCATCGCCAGCGTGACGATCGTCTGGTTGGCGTGCTGCGGGTAGTCGGCACCGCCGTACAGCGTCGCCCGGATCGGGCCGAAGCTGCGCGTGCCCTGCGGCGCGTAGTGCGTCCACGCGACCAGGTTCTGCGCGTCGATGCGCGAGTTCACCATCGGGCAGATGACGGCGTAGGCGCCGGCGTCGAGTGCCTTCATCAGGATGCCGGGCTCAAGCCACGGCACGCGCACGACCGGCACCGTGTCGGTGGTCGAGATCGCCTGAAGCATCGTCAGCATCGCCTGGTAGTCGACGACCCCGTGCTGGAGATCGACGGTGAGCGAGTCCCAGCCCTGGTGCGCCATCGTCTCGGCCGAGAAGCTGTTCGGGATCGCGAGCCAGCCGTTGACGGCGGCGCCGCCGGATTTCCAGAGTCGACGAAGCTTGTTTTCACGCATGGTGTTCTCGGATGAAGGGTTGAGCCGGGCGTCAATCGACGGAGATCTTCTTGTCCTTGATCACCTGCTCGTAGCGCTTGCGGTCGGAATCGATCATCGCCTGGAACTGCGCCGGGGTGGTGCCGGCAGGGACGGCGCCGAGCTCGATCAGCTTGAGCTTCACGTCGTCGGACCGAAGCACCTCGCGGATGTCGCTCGACACCTTGTCGACGATCTCCTTGGGCGTCCCCGCCGGCGCGAGCACGCCGATCCACGAGATCGAATTGAACCCCGGCAGCGCGGCTTCGGCCAGCGTCGGCACCTCGGGCAACGCGGGAACGCGCTGCGACCCGGTGACCGCGAGCGCGCGCAGCTTGCCCGCCTTGATGTGGCCGCTGGCCTCGAGCACGGTCATGAACGAGAGCTGCACGTGCCCGGCCAGCAGGTCGCCGATGGCCGGGCCGCCGCCGCGATACGGCACGTGGACGATGAAGGTGCCGGTGGCCTCCTTGAACATCTCGGCGGCCAGGTGCGGCGCGCCGCCCGCGCCCGAGCTGCTGTAGCTCAGCTTGCCGGGCTCGCTCTTGGCCAGGGCGATGAACTCGCGCGCCGTCTTCGCCGGCACCGCGGGATTGACCATCATCGCCAGCGGCAGCTCGGCCACGAGCGAGACCGGCACGAACGCCGTGGCGGCGTCGTACGGCATCTTCTTGTACAGGCTCGGGTTGATCGCCTGCGTGCCGATGTTGCCCATCAGGAGCGTGTAGCCGTCGGCCTTGGCCTTGGCGACCATGTCGGCGCCGATCATGCCGGCGGCGCCGCCCTTGTTCTCGACGATCACCGTCTGTCCCCACTTGGCGCCGAGCTTCTGGGCGACGATCCGCGCCCCGGTGTCGGTGCCGCCGCCGGGCGGGAAGGGGACGACGAGCGTCACCGGCCGAGCGGGATACGCGCCCTGCGCGACGGCGGCGCCGCAGAGGGCGAGCAGGACGATGGCGAGGACGCTCTTGTTCATCGATGTCTCGGTGGGTGACGCTGCCGCTCAGCGGTCGAGCGCGGGCCGCTTCGGGTCGAAGGTCCAGCCCGGGATCAGGTACTGCATCGCTGCCGCATCGTCGCGGCTGCCGAGGCCGTGCCGGAGGTAGAGCTGGTGCGCCTTCTCGACCTCGGCCATGTCGAGCTCGACGCCGAGCCCGGGCTTCTTCGGCACGTCGACGAGGCCGCCTTCGATCTTGAGCGGCTCCTTCGTGAGGCGCTGGCCGTCCTGCCAGATCCAGTGCGTGTCGATCGCGGTGACGCGCCCGGGCGCCGCCGCGCCGACGTGGGTGAACATCGCCAGCGACACGTCGAAGTGATTGTTCGAGTGCGAGCCCCAGGTCAGGCCCCAGTCGCGGCAGGTCTGGGCGACGCGGACCGATCCGGCCATCGTCCAGAAGTGCGGATCGGCGAGCGGGATGTCGACCGACTGCAGCGCGAGCGCATGGCTCAGCTGGCGCCAGTCGGTGGCGATCATGTTGGTCGCCGTCGGCAGGCCGGTGGCGCGGCGGAACTCGGCCATCACCTCGCGGCCCGAGAAGCCGTCCTCGGCGCCGCACGGGTCCTCGGCGTAGGCGACGACGCCGCGCATGTCGCGCATCAGGCGGATCGCGTCCTTGAGCCGCCAGCCGCCGTTCGGATCGAGCGTGACGCGCGCGTCGGGGAAGCGCTCGTGCAGCGCGACGATCGCCTCGATCTCCTCTTCGGCGCGCAGAGCGCCGCCCTTCAGCTTGAAGTCGTTGAAGCCGTAGCGCGCGTGCGCCGCTTCGGCGAGCCGCACGACGGCCTCGGGCGTCAGCGCCTTCTCGTGGCGGAGCCGGAGCCAGTCGTCGGCCGCGTCGGGCTCGCTGGCATAGGGCAGGTCGGTCTTCGATCGGTCGCCGACATAGAAGAGGTAGCCGAGCATCTCGACCTGCTCGCGCTGCTGGCCTTCGCCGAGCAGCGCCGCGACCGGCACGCCGAGGTGCTGGCCGAGCAGGTCGAGCAGCGCCGACTCGATCGCGGTGACGGCATGGATCGTCGTGCGCAGGTCGAAGGTCTGCTGGCCGCGGCCGCCGCTGTCGCGGTCGGCGAACCGCTGGTGCACGTCCTGCAGCAGCCGCTGGTGCGCGCCGATCGGCTGGCCGACGACGAGCTCGGCCGCTTCCTCGAGCGTCTTCCTGATCTTCTCGCCGCCCGGCACTTCGCCGACGCCGGTGCGGCCGGCGCTGTCGGTGAGGACGAGCAGGTTGCGCGTGAAGAACGGCGCGTGCGCGCCGCTGAGGTTGAGCAGCATGCTGTCGCGCCCGGCGACGGGGATGACGCGCAATGCGCTGATCGTGGGAGTGGACGGGTTCATGGCGGGCGTCGATGAAGTGAGGGGACTTCGACGACGTCAGTCGGCGGTGATCTTGCGGACGTCGATCACCTTCTTCCAGCGCGCGTACTCCTGCTGCTGGAACGCGGCGAACTGCGCCGGCGTATCGGCGACGATCTCGAGGCCGAGGCCGGTCAGTTGCTGCTTCACCGGGGGATCGTTGAGCGCTGCGACGACTGCACCATGGAACTTGTCGCGGATGTCAGCCGGCAAACCCTTGGGCGCGACGATGCCCTGCCAGGAGTACACGTCGACGTTCTTGACGCCGGCCTCGGCCATCGTCGGCACGTCGGGGAGAACCGGCGAGCGCTTGGCGCCGGTGACGGCGAGGGCGCGCAGCTTTCCGCTCTTGATGTGCTGGAGCACCGCGTTGACGTTCTGGAACGACGCGTCGACCTGGCCGCCGAGCAGGTCGGTGATCGCTGGGCCGCCGCCCTTGTAGGGAACGTGGATGCCGGTCGTTCCGCTCTCGAGCCAGAACAGCTCCGCGGTGAGGTGGTCGCTCGAGCCGTTGCCCGACGACGCGAAGGTCATCTTGCCGGGTTGCGCCTTCTCGTGGGCGATGACGTCGGCGAGGGACTTGTGCGGCGAGCCGGCCGGGACGACGAGCACGTTGGGCGCCTGCACAGCGACCGTGATGGGGTCGAAATCCTTCAGCGCGTCGTACTGGACGCCCTTGATCAGGTGCGGCGCGATCACGAGCGGCCCGAGGGACGTGACGAGGAAGGTGTAGCCGTCGGGCGCAGCGCGCTTGACCGCGGCGGCGCCGATGGTGCCGGTGGCACCGGCCTTGTTGTCGACGATGAACGACTGGCCGAAGGTCTTGTTGAGCGACGGCCCGATCGCGCGCGCGATCGCGTCTGTCGACCCGCCGGGCGGGAAGGGAACGACGAGGGTGACGGGCTTGGACGGCCAGGCCTGGGCATGCGCGCCCGAAGCGGCGACGGCGAGGAGGAGCGTGGTCAGCAGTTTCTTCATGGCGTGGATCTTTGCGGCGTGAAGGGGCAGGTCGAGTGCGTGATGGTAGCGCTACCTTTTGCAGTCCGCAAGAGAGTCCCGTCGGCCGCTAGGGCTTCCTTCAGGTCGTCTCGCGTTCGACGACCGAGAAGCCGATGTCGACCACCCGGGCCGCGGGGGCCCGACCTTCGGCGCGATCGACGATGAACTGCGATGCCTGCCGGCCGATCGCGCCGCCGTCGATGCGCACCGTCGTCAACGCCGGGTGCACGTCGGCGGCGAACTCGAGGTCGCCGAAGCCGACGATGGCGAGTCGCTTGGGCACCGCGATGGCGGAGACCTGCGCCTGGGTCATGACGCCGAGCGCGAGAAGATCCGAGCTGCAGAAGACGGCGTCGGGCTTCGGGCCGCCCTGCATCAGCTCGACCAGCGCTGCGCGGCCGCTGCGCAGCGTCGTCGGCGCCGGCACGACGATGCTGCGGACGTCGCCAAGGCCGAGCAGGCGCGCCGTCGCCGCGAACGCGGCCTGGCGTCGCAAGGCTCGCTCGTCGCTGCCCGAGATCACGGCGAGGCGCCGCCTGCCCTTGGCGTGCAGGAATGCGGCGACGCTGCGGCCGACCTCCTCGTGGGAGAAGCCGACCAGCATGTCGATCGGCGTCGGCGTCAGGTCCCACGTCTCGACCACCGGGATGGCGGCCGCGAGCAGGCGCCGACGGCCCTCGGCCGAGTGCACGATGCCGGTGAGGACGATCCCGTCGGGGCGCCGGCCAATGATCGCGCCGAGCAACGCGTCCTCGCGATCGCTCGAGTAGCCAGACTGGCCGAGCATGAGCTGGTAGCCGCGCTCGGCCAGCGCCTCGGTGAGCGACTGGATGGTCTGCAGGAAGACGGGGCCGGAGATCGTCGGGACGACGGCGGCCACGAGCCGGCTGCGATGCGAGGCGAGGCCGCCGGCGAGAAAGTTCGGGACGTAGCCGGTGCGCGCGATGGCATCGGCGACCTTCGCGCGAACCATGTCGGAGACCTGCGCCGGCGTGTTGAGGGCCCGCGACGCCGTGATCGGCGCGACGCCCGCCAGCTTGGCGACGTCGTGCAGCGTCACTGCGCCGCTGCCGCGGCGGCTCTTGCGTGACGGAGGAACGGGGGCGGCCACGGCCGCGATTATGTCGGTCTGGGAGCGCTACCGCAGGAGAGCCCGCTGCGCCGCGTCGTAACGCTGCGCCGCGGTGGGGCCGCTCCGCTGCGTTCGGACGTCTGCGCCTCGTGGGCCGCTGTGCAAGTCCGTGACACCGCGGAGGGACCGCGCTCAGCGCCCGCTGGGGTGAGCCGACTCGCCGCGCCGCTGCCGGCGCGCGCTGCGCCGTTCGCTGAGGCGGCGGAACGCGAACAGGCCACCGATCGCACCGCCGATCGACGACACGCTGCCGACCACGCGCACCGCTTCGATGGCGAACTGCTGGATCACCTGGCGCTCGCTCGTCTCGCCGTCTTCCCGCACGAGCGAGAGCCGGTGCAGGACGTACAGGCCGGCCAGCGCCGAGAGCAGGAACAGGAACTCCCAGTGCTCGAGCGCGATCACGACGACCTCGTGAGTGTGTTGCGGCGACAGCCAGCGCAGCACCATCGCCAGCTCGTTGTCGGCGAGCTCCTCGGCGATCGCGCCCGCGACCAGCGGCGCGCCCCCGCCGGCCAGCGCCGACACGATGCCGACGACCGCCAGGTACGACGTGCCCTGGCCTTGCGGTGCCAGCTTGAGACTGAGGTTGCCAGTCGCGAGGGCGATCCCTCCGGTCGCGGCACCCATCAGGATGTGCAGCGCGTACAGCAGCGCCAGGCCCAGCGTCGGGTGCGCGGGCCGGTTGGCCAGGACGAGCGCGCCCGTGCAGATGAAGTAGACGGGCAGCGCCGCGGCGAGCACGCTCTTGTTGGCGAAGCGACCCGAGACCCGCCCCCACAGAGAGAGCGCGAAGGCGTTGGCGAGCTGGCTCGCGACACCCAGCGCGGTGACGGTCGCCAGGCTGTAGCCGAGCTGGCGAAGAAGATAGACCGTGAGGAAGGGCGCGGCGACGTTCGAGACGGCCGCCCACGACGCCAGGAACCTGAGCAGGTTGCGAAAGTTCTGGTCGGCCAGCGGCCGACGCAAGGCGGCCAGCAGCGACACCGGCGGACCGGCCTCGACCATGCGCGGCTCGGGCACGCGCGCCACGAAGTAGGTGCTGACGAAGCTGGCCAGCGCGCCGGCCGCGAACACCCACGCGAACCCGTGCAGGCGATCGGTCGTCGGCGCGTGATCGATCCACTGGCCGGCGAGCAGGGCGCCGATGCCGCCGAGCAGCGTTCCCCAGAGCAGCCGTCGCGCGAAGAAGGGCGCGAGCCGGCTTGGCGCGATCAGCTGGTGCAGCCACGCGTTCATCGCGCACGCGGACACCGAGCCGAGCATGGCGATCACGACCTGCGCCGCGACGAGCAGGACGATCGCATGCTGCCGCTGCGCCACGAACGGCAGCGCCGCCATCGCCAGCAGGACGAGCCGCGAGAGGGCGAGCGCGACCACCGCGAGGCGCTTGCGCTCGCGCAGCCGTTCGATCAGCGCGATCGCCGGCAACTGCGCCGCCTGCGCCGCGACCGGGATCGCCGCGAGCAGGCCGATCGCCAGCGGCCCGGCGCCGAGCGCGACCGCGAACGCGGCCAGCACCACGCCGCCCGACCACGCGCCCGCGAGGCTGGCCCACGCCGAATCGGCGACGAGCGATCGCTCCGCGGCGGCGAGGTCGTCGGTGGAAAGCGACGAGACGGGGCGAAGCTGCATCTCGGTGCGTTGGCGTGCCGCTCGCGGCGTGCAGGGGCGCCCGGAAGCGACGCCGACAGCGACGGCGGCAACGCACGTGCCGGCCGCGGCAGCGCGTCGCGCGGGCATGTGATCTGCCGAACGCAGCTTTCCAGCTTTCAAGGATTGAAAGACCCACGCATGAAAACGACTTCCCGGGGCGCCGCGTCGCGCCACGTGCCATGCGAGTCGCGCTGATCAGCGAGCACGCATCGCCGCTCGCCCGGCTCGGCAGCGTCGATGCCGGCGGGCAGAACGTCTACGTCGACAAGGTCGCGCGCATGCTCGCGCGGCGCGGCCATCGCGTCGACGTGGTGACGCGGCGCGACGACCCGGCGCTGCCGGCCGTCGTCGAGCTCGAGCCCGGCGCGCGCGTGATCCACATCGACGCCGGCCCGCCCCGCTTCGTCGCCAAGGAAGCGCTCCTCCAGCACATGCCCGAGTTCGGCGCCGCGCTCCTGCGCCGGGTCGACGCGTCGCGGCCGTACGACCTCGTCCATGCGAATTTCTTCATGTCGGGGCTCGTGGCGCTTCAGCTGCGAGCCTCGTTCGGCATCCCGATGGTGATGACCTTCCATGCGCTCGGTGAAGTGCGACGCCGGCACCAGGGCGCCGCCGACGGCTTCCCGTGCGAGCGTCTCGAGATCGAGCGCCGCATCGTCGACACGGCAGAGCGCGTCATCGCCGAATGTCCGCAGGACGAGATCGACCTGGTGCGCCTCTACGGGGCCGATCGCGAGCGCATCGCGACCGTGCCGTGCGGCGTCGACCTCGACGAGTTCGCGCCCGCCGATCGCAGCGCGGCCCGGCGGGCGCTCGGCCTCGACGACTCGCAGTTCGTCGTCCTCCAACTGGGTCGCATGGTTCCGCGCAAGGGCGTCGACAACGTGATCCGCGGCGTCGCACGGCTGCGCGACCGACACGCAGCGCGCCTGCTCGTCGTCGGCGGCGACGCGGCGCCGCCGGGACGGATCCGCTCCGACGAGATGCAGCGCCTGGTCGACTTGGCAGACGCCTGCGGCATCGCCGACCGCGTGACCTTCGCCGGGCACCGCCAGCGCAGCGAGCTCGCCGCGTACTACGCGGCGTGCGACGTGTTCGTCACGACGCCGTGGTACGAGCCGTTCGGGATCACGCCGCTCGAAGCGATGGCGTCGGCCCGGCCGGTCATCGGCAGCGACGTCGGCGGCGTGCGCTACTCGGTGGTCGACGGCGTCACCGGCTTCCTGGTGCCGCCGCGCGACCCGGACGCGCTCGCCGATCGCCTCGAGCACCTCCGCGCCGACCCCCGGCTCGCGCGCGCGATGGGGCGCGCCGGCGCGCGCCGCGTGCGGACGCACTTCACGTGGGACCGGGTCGCCGAGGAGCTCGAGGGCGTCTACCAGAACGTGCTCGCGGAAACGGCGCCGTCGACGCGGCGCTGGCGGCGCGCGTTCAACGCCGTCGCCGGCCTCGAGGCGAGGCGCGCCGCGTGAAGGCGCCGACCGCCATCGGCGCTCCGGCCCGCGTCGTCGACAACGGCATCGCACCGGCATGCTGGGGCCGCGCGGTGTTCGTCGACAAGGACGGCACGCTGATCGAGAACGTCCCGTACAACGTCGACCCCGCGCTGGTTCGATTCACGCCGTCGGCGCTCGTCGGCCTGCGCGCGCTCGCCGACGCGGGCTACTCGATCATCGTCGTCACCAACCAGCCGGGCCTCGCGACCGGCCGATTCACGCGGCGCGAGTTCGCCGTGCTCGAGAGCGCGCTCCGCCGTCGCGTGCGCGACGAGTGCGGCGTCGAGATCGCCGCGATCTATTGCTGCCCGCACGCGCCGGGCGGCGGTGGCCGGATCGGCTGCCTCTGCCGCAAGCCCGCGCCCGGCCTGCTGCGGCAGGCGGCGCGTGCCCACGGCCTCGACCTCGCCCAGTGCTGGATGGTGGGCGACATCCTCGACGACGTCGAAGCCGGCCACCGCGCCGGCTGCCGCTCGGTGCTGCTCGACGTCGGCAACGAGACGGAATGGAAGCTGTCGCCGATCCGGTCTCCGGAGGCGTCGTGCGCCGACCTGGCCGAGGCCGCGCGCTTCATCCTTTCGCGCGAGCCGATCGAGGTGGCGTCTTGAGTGGGACGGCGGCCGCGGCCGCAATCGACGCCGACACAGCGACGGCCGGCGCATGGCGGCGCGTCGGCAAGCTGCTCGTCGTTCGCCTCGACAACCTCGGCGACGTCCTGATGTCGACCCCGGCGATCGCCGCGTTGCGCGCGGGACTTCCTGACGCGGAGATCACGCTGCTTGCATCGCCGTCGGGCGCCGCGGCCGTGCCGTTCCTCGCCGACGTCGATGCGGCGATCGTGTTCGCCGCGTCCTGGGTCAAGGGCGACGCGGCCGACAGCCGCGCGTCGCTCGGCCACGCGGAGTCGGAGCTCGTCGATCGCCTTCGCGCCGCTCGCTTCGATGCCGCGGTCATCCTCACCACGTGCACGCAGAGCGCGCTGCCGGCCGCGCTCGCGTGCCGCATGGCGGGCATCCCGCTGCGGCTCGCGCACAGTCGCGAGAACCCGTACGGGCTGCTCAGCGACTGGGTGGCCGAGCGCGACGTGATCGCCGACGGCATGCGCCACGAGGTCGAGCGCCAGCTCGCGCTCGTCGCGAGCGTCGGCTTCGCGGCCGCCGATCGGCGCCTGCGCTTTGCGGTGCCGAGCGCGGCGCGCGAGGCGGTCGCCGCCCGGCTGGCACGTGACGGCGTCGACCGCGGCCGGCCGCTGGTCGTCGTCCATCCCGGCGCGAGCGCGGAGTCGCGGCGGTATCCGGCGGCGCGCTTCGGCCTCGCTGCCGATCGCATCGCCCATGCGGCCGATGCGACCATCGTGCT
>DATIDZ010000259.1:0-2719 GCA_035456045.1 Caldimonas sp. | reverse complement strand
TGCCGAGCCAGTCGATCACCGCGGCGGTCGGCCACTGGTTCGGCGTGAGGTTGACCGAGCCGAGCATCTTCGGTTGCGCCCGGCCGTAGCGCGACAACGCCTCGATCGCGGCAAGCTTGCGCACGTCGAGGTCGGCGCGCGGCGACCAGAACCGGCGCTCGATGCGGCCTTCGACGAACGCGGCCAGGCCGGCGAGCATGGCGTCGCGCGCCGCCGGCGGCAGCGCGAAACCGGCCTCGTGCGTCGCCGCGACGACGTACGCGGTGAGGCGGTCGCTGCCGTGCGGCGGATCGCCGGCGCGCGGCGGGAAGTAGTTCGCCAGGCCGTCGCTGTCGAGGTAGGTCGGCAGCGCATCGGCGACGCCGGCCCAGAGCGCGGCGTCCTTGAGGCCGACCGACTTGGACGTCTTCTGCTCGAGGCAGATGAACGGGTAGGTCTCGAAGTAGCGACGCATGCCGGGCAGCGCGCCGCTCAGCTTCGGCTGCACCGCGACGTTCAGGCCGCCGCGCTTGACGCCGTTCTCGGGCAGCGCATCGGCGGGCACCGCGATCGGCAGCGCGAACGCGCCGTCGAGCTGGGCGATCGTCGCCTGCAGCACGCGCACCGGCACCGCCGCGGCGACGAGCTGCGTCACCTTGAGCCGGTCCTTCGCGCCCGCGGCCTCGGCCGACGCTTCCCAGGCGATGCTGATCGCCTCGGCCGGCACGTCGATCGACCAGACGACTTCCTTCGCCTGGCCGGCGCCGACGACGACGTCCTGCGCCGGCAGCGCCGCCACGGCCAAGCGCGCGAGCTCGCCGCCGTTCGGCCCGGGCAGGTGGGCCGTTCCCTGCAGCGCGGCACGGACCTTCATCTCGCGGGTCGTCGTGTTTCGCAACGTCAGCATCGCGGCGAAGCGGTCGCCTTCGCGCACCAGCGGCGGCAGCCCGGCGAGCACCTGCAGGTCCTGGGTGACGCGGATGCTGGTGCTGCCGGTGCCGAACTTCTGCACGTCGGCATCGGCGACCGCGACCAGGCGAAAGCTCGTCAGCGAGTCGTTGAGCGGCACCTCGACCGTCGCTTCGCCGTTGCCGTCGAGGACGACGTTCGGCTTCCAGACGAGCAGCGTGTCGAACAGCTCGCGCGTCGCGCCGCGGCCGCCGCCGCCGCCCGCCGCCACGGCCTTTCTGCCGTAGTGGCGCCTGCCGATGATCTCGCTCTGCGCCGTGCTGGTCTCGACGCCCCAGGCGCGCTCGCGCACCATCGCCTCGAGCAGCCGCCACGAGACGTTGTCGTGCAGCGCGAGCAGCCCCTCGTCGACCGCCGCGAAGGCGACTTCGGCACCGGCGAGCGGCTTGCCGTTCTGGGTCACGCGCACCTTCGCGACCGCTTTCTCGCGGATCAGGTACTGCGCCTTGTCGGCCGTGACGCTGACCTGCAGCTCGTGCGCGGCCAGGCCGACCGACAGCCGGGCGACGCCCAGCTTGAACGCCGGCTTGGCGAGGTCGACCATCGCCGTCGGCGCCTGGTAGTCCTTGCTGTCGTGGCGAAAGCTCTGCCACCACGAGAGCGGCTCCTTCCATCCCCAGGTGAAGAACGAGTACCACGGCGTCTCGCGAATGCGCCCGCGCAGCGCGAGGACGCTCACGTAGACGTTCGGACCCCACGTCGGCTCGATCTTCAGCGCGACGGTCGGATCGTCGCCGCGCAGCGTCACCACCTGCGTCGCGATCACGCCCTCGCGCTCGACCGCGACCAGCGCCGTCGCCTCGCGGAACGGCATGCGCACCTGCAGGCGCGCCGTCTCGCCGGGCTCGTAGCGCTTCTTCTCGGGAAGGACGTCGATGCGGTCGTCGTTGTCCTGGGCGAACCAGAGCTCGCCCTGCTTCGTGATCCACACGCTCGCCGCGGCTTCGGCCGGGTGGCCTTGCGCGTCGGTCCCGCGCGCGATCAGCTCGACCTGGCCGGCGCTGTCGAGACTCGCCTCGCACGCGAGCAGGCCTCGCTCATCGGTGGACCCCGAGCACAGGCTGCCCAGCTCCTTGACGTCGGTGCGGTTGTCGTAGGCATAGAAGCCACCGACCAGACGCTTCCTCGTCGTCACGACCTGGGCGACTCGGCCGCGCACCTCGACGCGCTGGCCCTTGATCGGCTTGCCCTGCGTGTCGAGGGCGACGACGCTGAACCGGGCGCTGCCGCGGTTGCTCGCCCAGCCCTGGGCCCTGACGCCGAGGACGAGCGCGCTCGGCCAGAGCTCGATCCGCGTCGCCGCGGTCTGGGTCTCGCCGTTCGGGTCGTTGAACGTCACCTCGGCGTCGATCTGGGACGGCCGCGCCGCCGTGGGCAGACCGTTGAGGGCGAAGGTCGCGACGCCCTGGCGGTCGGTCGTCAGCGCCAGCTTGTCGGCGATCAGCTTGCCGTCGCGCGCAGCGGGGTCGCGCTCGCCTTCGTCGCTCTCGGGTGCCTGGGCCTCCGCCTGGTCGGGGTCTCGCGGCGGCTCGAAGCTGAACTCGTCGTAGCCGGCGAACGAGGGCGAACGCGGCTTCAGCAGCGCCGAGGCGCGCAGCGGCGCCGACGCCATCGCGCCGCCCGAGAAGTAGCTCATCTGCACCGACAGCGAGACGCTCGACGCCGCCACCTGCGGCCCCTTCGGCCCACTGATGCGGGCGTCGACGAGCGGCACCCGGAACTCCTCGACGCGAAAGGTTCCGCTGGTCCAGCTGCGCTCGCGGCGCCGCTC
>DATIDZ010000258.1:0-4288 GCA_035456045.1 Caldimonas sp. | reverse complement strand
GGCACGTGGATGTGAACGTAGCGCGCGCCGGCGATCCCCATCGCCCTGGTCACTTTGGCTTCGAGATCGCGCAGGTTCGCCACGCTCGCGGTGGCGACGTAGGGAATGCCGTGCGCCATCGCGATCAGCGGCACGTTCTTGCCGGTGCCGAAGACATTGCCCGGCTCGCGGCCGACCGCCGCGGTCGTGGCGGTGCGCGCGGCCGGCGGCGTCGCGCTCGAGCGCTGCACGCCGGTGTTCATGTACGCCTCGTTGTCGTAGCAGATGTAGAGCACGTCGTCGTTGCGCTCGAACATCCCCGACAGGCAGCCGAAGCCGATGTCGGTCGTGCCGCCGTCGCCGCCCTGGGCGATGACGCGCACGTCGCTTCGGGCGAGGCCGCTCCTTTGCGCCTTGACCTTGAGCGCCGCGGCGATGCCGGTGCCGACCGCGGCGGCGTTGCCGAACAGCGAGTGGATCCACGGCAGCTGCCACGACGACTCGGGATACGGCGTCGAGAACACTTCCAGGCAGCCGGTCGCGTTGGCGGCGATGAGACGGTTCGACGTCGCGCGCATCGCGGCATCGATGGCGTAGCGCGCGCCGAGCGCCTCGCCGCAGCCCTGGCAGGCGCGGTGGCCCGAGTTGAGCGAGTTGCTGCGCTCGATCGATGCCTGCACCGTGCGCTGCTCGGGAGAGAGCAGGCGGTTGCCGACGGTGAAGGTGCCGGTCTGGTAGAACTTGACGGGCTGGTCCATCACGCCACCTTCGCCGCGACGGCGCCGACGTCGCGCAGCAGGTTCTCGGCGATCGGTCCGCTCCGTCGCATCTGGGCTTCGCGCTCGAGCTGGCGCTCGACGATGCGCCAGTCGAGGTCCAGGAAGGTGAGCGGCTCGAGGCGGTCGGCGATCGCCTCGCGCAGCATGCGCTCGAGCGACGCCTTGGTGATCGCCCGGCCGCCGAGGCCGGCGACGACGGTGTAGCCGTGCAGCTGCAGGCCCGAGAGCGCGAGCCGCACGTCGGTCGAGACGACGCCGCCGAGGCCGACGCAGAAGCTCTTCTCGAGGACGACGACGCGCTTGGCGCCCTGCAGCGCGGCGCGCACGGCGGCGAGCGGGAATGGGCGGAACGACTGGATGCCGAGCACGCCGATGCGCACGCCGCCGGCGCGCAGCGCGTCGACCGTCTCCTTGAGCGTGCCGATCACCGAGCCGAGCGCGACCACGATCGTCTCGGCGTCCTCGCAGCGGTACGCGCGCACCAGGCCGCCCGACTTGCGGCCGAAGCGCGCCTCGAACTCGTCGGCGATGCGCGGGATGTGCTCGAGCGCGGAGAGCTGCTTGGCGTGCGCGAGATAGCGCACTTCCATGAACGCCTCGGGGCCGACCATCGCGCCGATCGACACCGGCTCGGTCGGGTCGAGGATCTGGCGCGGCTCGTACGGCGGCAGGAAGGCGTCGACCTCGGCCTGCTCGGGGATGTCGACGCGCTCGTAGGCGTGGGTCAGGATGAAGCCGTCCATGCAGACCATGACCGGCATCGACAGCTCCTCGGCGAGCTTGAACGCCTGGATGTGGAGGTCGAGCGCTTCCTGGTTGGTCTCGGCGAAGAGCTGCAGCCAGCCGCTGTCGCGCTGGCTCATCGAATCGCTGTGGTCGTTCCAGATGTTGATCGGCGCGCCGATCGCGCGGTTGGCGACGGTCATCACGATCGGCAGGCCCAGGCCCGAGGCGTTGTAGACGGCCTCGGCCATGAACAGCAGCCCCTGGCTCGCCGTCGCGGTGTAGGTGCGCGCGCCGGCGGCCGAAGAGCCGATCGCGACGCTCATCGCCGCGAACTCGCTCTCCACGTTGATGAACTCGCACGGCGTCAGCGCGCCGCTCTTCACCAGCTCGCCGAGCCCTTCGACGATGTGCGTCTGCGGCGAGATCGGATAGGCGCAGATCACGTCGGGCCGGCTCAGCGCGACGGCTTCGGCGACGGCGTGCGAGCCTTCAGTTTGCTTGAGCATGTGCGGCCTCTTCCATCTCGCGGCGAACCACCTGGTACGCCTCGCTCGCTGCGGCGACGTTGTTCTCCGCGACCTTGCCCGAGAACTTGTCGCGGATCGCGTGGGCGACGGCGTCGAGCGTGACCAGCCCGGCGAGCGCGGCGAAGCCGCCGAGCAGGACGGCGTTCGGCAGCGGCCGGCCGAGGTGCTTGAGCGCGATCTCCGTCGCCGGCACGGTCAGCAGCCGCTCGCGGCGAAAGCGCTGCGCGATCTCCCCCAGGCCGAGGTCGTCGAAGCTGCGCTTGCTGTTGATGAGCACGTAGCCGTCGGGCTGCAGGCCCTGGAAGACGTCGACCTGGTGGAGCAGCGTCGGGTCCTGGACGATGAGCACGTCGGGCGCGAGGATCGGCTCGCGCAGGCGGATCTCGCGCTCGTCGATGCGGCAGAACGCCACCACCGGCGCACCGGTCCGCTCGGAGCCGAAGCTCGGGAAGGCCTGCGCGTGGCGGCCTTGCTCGAACGCCGCGATCGAGAGCATCTCGGCGGCGGTCACGACGCCCTGGCCGCCGCGTCCGTGGATCCTGATCTGGAGCATCGATGTCCCTTGTCTTGGCGCCACGGAGCCTAGGGATACAAGCGCCCCGTTCGTTTGCGCCAGGTCAACCTGGCGGCTTCGAGTTAACCCTGGTCTGCGAGCGGGCTATGCATATTGCGGGTACGACGGGTCGTACATGCAGGCGCGCACGTGCGACACGAGGTCCTTCGGGCGCTCGACGCCGGCGTGGCCCTGCGCGAACGCGATCTCGGCGACCGCGACCGCGATGTGCAGCGAGACGTCGCGCACCTGCGCGAGCGGCGGGTAGAGGCTGCCCTGCGCGAGATCCTGCGGCGTGACCTGGACGGCGAGCGCCTTGGCGGCGGCGAGGAACATCTCGTCGGTGACGCGTTGCGCGCGGATCGCCACCGCGCCGAGCCCGACGCCCGGAAAGATGTACGAGTTGTTGCCCTGGCGCGGCACCCAGGTGCGCTTGTCGATCGTCACCGGGTCGAACGGGCTGCCGCACGCGAACAGCGCCTGGCCGCCGCTCCATGCGTAGGCCTGCTCGGCCGTGCATTCGGATTTCGACGTCGGATTCGACAGCGCGAACACGATCGGCCTCGCGTTGAGGCGCGTCATCTCCTCGACCACGGGCCGGGTGAAGCTGCCGCCGGTGGCGGAGACGCCGATCAGCGCCGTCGGCTCGAGCGAGCGGATCGCGGCGGCGAGGTCGGCCTGCATCGCGTGCTCGTGCGCATACGGCTGCTTGTGCTCGGCGAGGTCGCGGCGCGACGCGACGACGAGTCCCTTCGAATCGAAGAGCCAGCACGATCGCCTCGCCTGCACCGGATCGGCGCCCTCGGCGACCATCGCCGAGACGACGAGGTCGGCGATGCCGGTCGCCGCCTCGCCGGCGCCGAGGAAGAGCAGCCGCTGGCGGTCGAGCGGCTGGCCGGTGATGCGCAGGGCCGAGTAGATGCCGGCGAGCGCGACCGCGGCCGTGCCCTGGATGTCGTCGTTGAAGGTGCAGATGCGATCGCGGTACTTCTTGAGCAGGCGAAACGCGTTGTGGTTCGCGAAGTCCTCGAACTGGATGACGACGCCGGGGAAGACCGCGCGCGCGGCGGTCACGAACTCGTCCATCAGCTCGTCGTACGCGGCGCCGGTCAGGCGCGGCTGCGCCAGTCCCAGGTAGAGCGGGTCGTCGCGCAGCGCCTGGTTGTTGGTGCCGACGTCGAACATCACCGGCAGGCACTGGGTCGGGTGGACGCCGGCGCACGCCGTGTAGAGCGAGAGCTTGCCGACCGGGATGCCCATGCCGCTCGAGCCGAGGTCGCCCAGGCCGAGGATCCGCTCGCCGTCGGTGACGACGATCATCGCGACGTCGCGGTGCGGCCAGTTGCGCAGCAGCGCCTTGACCTGGCCGCGGTCGTTCGCGCTGATGTAGATGCCGCGCGGGCGCTGGAAGATCTCGCCGAACTTCTGGCACGCGAGGCCCACCGTCGGCGTGTAGATGATCGGCATCGTCTCGTCGGGGTTCTCGGTGACGACGCGAAAGAAGAGCGCCTCGTTGCGATCGTGCAGCGACGCCATGAAGATGTACTTCTCGAGCGGGCTCTCGAGCCGCCGGAAATTGCCGAGGACGCGGGCGACCTGCGCGGTCTGGCTGCACACCCGCGGCGGCAGCAGCCCGGCGAGGGCGAGCGCGTCGCGCTCCGCTTCGCTGAACGCCGTGCCCTTGTTGAGCTCCGGGTCGCGCAGCAACGCGGTGCCGCGGGGGA
>DATIDZ010000257.1:0-18122 GCA_035456045.1 Caldimonas sp. | reverse complement strand
ATGCCGGCGCGCTCGACGGCGGCCTTGACGGCATGGCCGCCGAGGGTCGCGCCGTGGGTCATGTTGAAGGCGCCCTTCCAGCTCTTGGCGAGCGGGGTGCGGGCGGTCGAGACGATGACGGCGCTGGTCATGGCAATGCTCCTTTGACGATGGATATCAGGCGACCGCGGGCGTCGCCTGGGCGACCGGCGTGGCGGCCTTGTAGATGCTGTTCTTCGGCTGCGCGAAGACGCGTCGAACGATCGGCTCGAACTCGCCGATCGGCAGCGTCTCGGCCTTCGGATCGAAGGCCGGGTTGTCGTAGAGCTCGCAGAACTCGGCGGTGCGATCGTAGTGCGCGTGACCCGCGAACTGGTCACGCAGGTGGCGGTCGAGGCCGATGTGATGGAAGAAGTAGTAGCCCTGGAAGATGCCGTGGTGCTGGACCATCCACAGGTTCTCTTCGCTGACGAACGGCTTCAGGATCGCGGCGGCGATGTCGAAGTGGTTGAACGTGCCGAGCGTGTCGCCGACGTCGTGGAAGAGCGCGCACGCGACGTACTCGTCGTCGCGGCCGTCCCTCAGCGCACGCGTGGCCGTCTGCAGCGAATGCGTGTAGCGGTCGACGGGGAAGCCGCCGTAGTCTCCGTCCAGGATCTTCAGGTGCGCGATCAGCCGATCGGGCAGCTGGCGCGCGAACGGCATGAACTCGCCGCCGATCTTGCGCCAGTCGTCGGCGGTGCTGTCCTGCATGCGGGAGAAGGTGGCGCGGTCGTTCATGGCAGGGTCCTCTCGGCCGCGGCGTCCGCGGCCGACGCGTTGCCGATCAGCTGGTGATAGAACTGGATCATCTCGACGTAGTTCGCGGTCGAGATGCGCTCGTTGGTGCCGTGGAAGCGCTTCAGGTCTTCCGCAGTCGCGCGCACCGGCGAGAACTTGTAGACGTTGGCGGCGACACCGTCGAAATGGCGCGAGTCGGTCGCGCCGATCATGAGCGCCGGGGCGACGACGAAATCCGGATGCAGCTCGCTCAGCGTCCGCGAGATCGCGCGGTAGCCGGAGGCGTCGATCGACGCCACGCGCGACGCCTCGGTGAACGGCGCCACCCGCTCGACGCGGATCGCCGGATTGGCGATCGTGCGCACGACGTGGTCGACCACGGCGTCGCTCGTGTCGCCGGGCAGCAGTCGGAAGTTCACGAGCGCCGTCGCGCGCCCCGGCAGCACGTTCTCGGCCTGGCCCGCCTTGAGGACGGTGAGCGCAGTCGTGGTCCTCAGCGTCGCGTTGGCGCTCGGCATGGTCTTCAGCTGCGACTCGACGAGCGGACGAAAGAGCCACAGGTTCGACAGCAGCACCCGATTGAGGCCGCCCATCTCGGGCGCCAGGCTCTCGAAGGTGTCGCGCGCTACGCCGCGGATCTCGAGCGGCATCTGCGCCTTCTCGAGCCGCGTCAGCGCCTCGCTCAGCATGCCGATCGCCGAGGCGCCGGCGACCACGGGCGGCATCGACGAATGGCCCGGCGTCGCCGTCGCCGTGAGCTCGACGGTGAGGAAGCCCTTCTCGGCGACGCCGATCAGTGCCGCCGGCTTGTCGAGTCCCTTGATCGCGCCCTCGGTGATCAGCATGCCTTCGTCGACGGCGAAGCGCAGGCGCACGCCGCGTTCCTTGAGCAGCCGGGCGAATTCGCGGGCGCCGCGCTCGCCGCCGATCTCCTCGTCCTGGCCGAACGCGAGGTAGATCGTCTGGCGCGGCTGGAAGCCGGCGGCGACGCGCAGCTCGACCGCCTCCATGATCGACATCAGGTTGCCCTTGTCGTCCCAGGCACCGCGGCCCCAGACGAAGCCGTCCTGCTGCGTCCCGGAGAACGGCGCGACCTGCCAGTCGCCTTCGGTGCCCGGCGCGACCGGGACGACGTCCTGGTGCGCCATCAGTGCGATCGGCGCCGCCTGCGGGTCGCTGCCGGCCCAGGTGTAGAGCAGACCGTACTTGCCGATCACCTCTCGGCGCAAGACCGCGTGCGCCTTCGGGAAGCTCGCCTGCAGATGCGCCTGCAGCGCCAGGAACTCGCCGGCGTTCGCGTCGACGTCGGCGGCGGAGGCGATCGTCTTCAGCCGCACGGCCGCAGCCAGTCGCGCGCTCGCCGCCGCCGCGTCGACGGCGACGGGCTGGACCGGCGTCGCGGCGACCTGGCGCGACGGCATCGTCAGCGTCTTCACGCCCACCACGAGGGCGAGAGCGAGGACGACGCCGCCTAGCAGCGCGAGCCACTTGCGCATGGGTCAGGCGAGGCGGTGGCTCAGCTGAACGTCTTGCCTTCGGCGGCGAGCCTGGCCAGCAGCGGCGCCGGCTGCCAGAACTTCTGGTCGTCGTGCGGGTTGGCGGCGAAGCGCTTCATGGACTGGACGACGTTGAAGAGGCCCTGCTGGTCGGCGTAGTTCATCGGCCCGCCGCGGAAGAGCGGGAAGCCGTAGCCCGTGAGGTAGACCATGTCGATGTCGCTCGCGCGCATCGCGATGCCCTCGTCGACGATCTTGGCGCCCTCGTTGACGAGCGCGTAGACGAGGCGATGGACGATCTCCTCGTCGCTGATCTTCCTCGGCGTGATGCCGAGGTCAGCGCGGTGCTTCTCGATCATGTCGGTGACGACCTTGCTCGGGATCGCGTCGCGCTTGCCGGGCACGTAGTCGTACCAGCCGGCGCCGGTCTTCTGGCCGAAGCGGCCCATCTCGCACAGCAGGTCGGCGGTCTTGGAGTAGCGGATGTCGGGCTTCTCGACGTAGCGGCGCTTCCTGATGTACCAGCCGACGTCGTTGCCGGCGAGGTCGCCCATCCGGAACGGCCCCATCGCCATGCCGAACTTCTCCATCGCCTTGTCGACCTGCTGCGGCGTCGCGCCCTCCTCCAGCAGGAAGCCGGCCTGGCGCGAGTACTGCTCGATCATCCGGTTGCCGATGAAGCCGTCGGTGACGCCGGAGACGACCGTCGTCTTCTTGATCTTCTTGCCGAGCTGCATGACGGTGGCGAGGACGTCCTTGGCGGTCTTCTCGCCGCGCACGACCTCGAGCAGCTTCATCACGTTGGCGGGGCTGAAGAAGTGCATGCCGATCACGTCCTGCGGCCGCTTCGTGAACGACGCGATCTTGTTCAGGTCGAGCGTCGACGTGTTCGAGGCCAGGATCGCGCCCGGCTTCATCACCTCGTCGAGCGTCTTGAAGACCTGCTCCTTGACGGCCATGTCCTCGAACACCGCCTCGATGACGAGGTCGGCGTCCTTCAGATCGTCGTACTTGAGCGTCGTCGAGAGCAGGCCCATCCGCTCGTCGAGCTTGTCCTGCTTGAGCTTGCCCTTCTTGACCTGCGCCTCATAGTTCTTGCGCATGATGCCGACGCCCTTGTCGAGCGCTTCCTGCTTCATCTCGAGCATCACGACCGGGATGCCGGCGTTGAGGAAGTTCATCGCGATGCCGCCGCCCATCGTGCCGGCGCCGATGACGGCGACCTTCTTGATGGCGCGAGTCGGCGTGTCGGCCGGGACGTCGGGGATCTTGGTCGTCGCGCGCTCGGCCATGAAGGCGTGGCGCAACGCCTTCGACTCGGGCGTGAGCATGAGCGCCATGAACAGCTCGCGCTCGAGCTTCATGCCGTCCTCGAACTTCATCTTCGTCGACGCGGCGACCGCGTCGACGCACTTCAGCGGCGCCGGGAAGTTGCGCGACATCGCGCCGACGGTGTTGCGCGCGAACTGGAAATAGGCGTCGGCGTTCGGGTACTCGACCTTCAGCTTGCTGACGATCGGCAGCGGCCGCGCGTCGGCCTTCTCGCGCGCGAACGCCACCGCGGCGTCGACGACGTCGCCCTCGACGAGCTTGTCGATGAGCTTTTGTCCCGGCAGCTTGGCCAGCATCTCGCTCTTCACCGGCTCGCCGCTGACGATCATGTTGAGCGAGGTCTCGACGCCAAGCACGCGCGGCAGGCGCTGCGTGCCGCCGGCGCCCGGGATCAGGCCGATCTTCACTTCGGGCAGCGCGATCTGCGTGCCGGCGGCGGCGACGCGGTAGTGGCAGCCGAGCGCGAGCTCGAGGCCGCCGCCCATCGCGACGCTGTGCATCGCGGCGACGATCGGCTTCGGGCTCGCCTCGAACGCCGCGATCAGCGAGAGCAGGTTCGGCTCGGCGATCGCCTTGGGCGAGCCGAACTCGCGGATGTCGGCGCCGCCGGAAAACGCCTTGCCTGCGCCGGTGACGACGATCGCCTTGACCTTCGCATCGGCGAGGGCCTTGTCGAGGCCGTCGATGATGCCGCGGCGGGTGTCGTAGCCGAGGCCGTTCACCGGCGGGTTGTCCATCGTGATGACGGCGACGTCGCCGCGCAGCTCGTAGTTCGCGCTCATGGAAGAGTCCTCGTGGAAGAGTCCGCCGCGGGGGACGGGCGGGACAAAAAGAACGTTCGTTCGATTCTAGGCGTGTGACCGCTGCTAAGCTTGTCGCCAAGGAGCTTGCGCGCCCGCGGCAGAACCCTGCTCCAGACGAAGACTCAGAGGAACCGATTGCGCGTCAGCATTCTCGGTGCCGGTGCCGTGGCCTACGGCGCCGCCGCCTTTCTCGCCCGCGCCGGGCACGATCCGCTGGTCTGGTCGCCGTCCGGCACGCGGACGGCGCCGCTGGCGTCGGGCCAGCCCTTGGTGGCGAGGAATGCAGTCGAGGGGACGTTCGCGGTCCGCGTCGCGCCGACCTGCGCCGATGCCGTCGCCGACGCCGACGCCGTCCTGCTCGCGATGCCCGCGAACGGCCACCGGCGCGCGCTCGAGGCCGCGGCGCCGCACGTGCGCGAAGGCCAGCCGTTCATCATCAGCTCGCACGCCTCGTTCGGGGCGCTCTACCTGTCGAAGCTGCTGGCGGCACGCCGGGTTCGCGCCCCGATCGTCGCCTGGGGAACGACGCTCACGACCGGGCGCCAGGAGAGTCCGACCGAAGTCAACGTCGCGACGGTGCGCCAGCGCGTCGACATGGCGACCGTGCCGGAAGGGGACGCCGACGCCGGCCAGACCCTGTGCAACGCGCTCTTCGGCGACCATTTCGTCCAGCGCGACGGCCTCTTGGCGATCGCCCTCAGCAACCTCAATCCGCAGAACCACCTCGCCATCGCCCTGCTCAACCTGACGCGGATGGAGCGGGCCGAGACCTGGGGCCAGGGCGAGAACGTCACCCCGGCGGTCGGCCGCCTGATCGAGGCCCTCGACCGCGAGCGCCTCGCCATCGCCGAGGCCTTCGGCCTGCGCGTGAAGACCGTCCATGAGCACTTCTCGCTGTCGTTCCACGTGCCGCTCGCGAGCGTGTCGGAGATGAACCAGGAGATGCACCGCCAGGGACGCGGCGGCTTCGGACCGAAGACCGTCGAGAGCCGCTACGTCCTCGAGGACGTTCCCTTCGGGCTGCTGCCTGCTGTTGTCCTCGGCCGCCTCGCCGGGCGACCCGCGAGGCTGCACGAGGCCGGCCTGGCGATCTTCTCGGCGGCGTACGGCCGCGACTTCGCGCAGGACAACGACCTCCTGCCCGCTCTCGACCTCGAGCGGCTCCCCGTCGCCGAGCTGCAGCGGCGCGCGCGCGCCGGCTACGGCGCCGATTCCTGCCGGCTTGCCTCGCAGGCAAGCCGAAGCCCATTCACACTCACGGAGGAAAAGCGATGCAACGACACATGACCAGGCTTCTCGCCGCCGCGTTCGCGGCCGGCGGCATCTCGACGGCGGTCGGGCAGGAGATCGACAGCGTCGTCAAGAAGCTGCAGGCGACCAACTCGATCACGGTCGGCTACCGCGAGACCCTGTTGCCGACGTCGTACCTCGACGACCAGAAGAAGCCGACCGGCTACGCGATCGAGATGTGCATGCGCATCCTCGACGAGGCGAAGGCCGAGCTCAAGCTGCCGCAGATCAAGGTCGACTACGTGCCCGTGAACATCCAGAACCGGCAGGCGCTGGTCGCCAACGGCACCGTCCAGCTCGAATGCGGCGGAACGGTCAACACCTTCGCGCGCAACAAGCAGGTCGACTTCTCTCCGGTCAGCTACGTCGCCGCCAGCCAACTCCTCGTCCTCAAGAGCTCGCACATCGCCAAGTTCGAAGACCTCAACGGCAAGATCGTCGCGGTCGCCACCGGCGGCAGCAGCGAGCCGGAGCTCAAGCACATCATCGAGACGAACAAGCTCAACGTCCGCGTCATCAACGTCGACGACCACGCGGCCGGGCTCATCGCCGTGGAGAGCCGCCGCGCGGACGCCTACTTCAACGACAACGCGGCGTTCTTCAGCCTCATCAAGCAATCGAAGAACGGCGCCAACCTCGCAGTCGTCGGGCCCGAGTACGGCTACTCGCCGCAGGGCTTCATGGTGCCCAAGAACAACCCGACCTTCCTGTGGATCGTCAACCACGCGATGGGGAAGATGTTCAAGTCCGGCGAAGCCGAGAAGATCTTCGACAAGTGGTTCGGCCCGTTCGGCGCGAAGGTCTCGCCGAAGCTGCGCGCCGCCTGGGAGACGGCTTCCTACCCCGAGTGACGCTCGGGTCGTGAACTACACCTGGGACTGGGGGATCCTGCTCAAGGAGCCCTACTGGGGATGGCTCTGGTCGGGGCTCGGCTGGACCTTGCTCATCAGCGTCGGCAGCTGGACCATCGCGCTCGTCGTCGGCATCGCCGCCGGCGTGGCGCGGACCCTGCCGGCGCGCTTCGTCCCGCAGGTCGCGAGCGTCTACATCCAGGTCTTTCGCAACGTCCCGCCGCTGGTCCAGCTCTTCCTCTGGTATTTCGTCTTTCCCGAGATCGCGCCCGAGTCGGTGGGGCTCTGGATCAAGCGCGAGCTGCCGCAGCCGGAGTTCGTGACCGCGATCGTCGGCATCGGCCTGTTCATGGGTGCGCGCGTCGCCGAGCAGGTGCGCGCCGGCGTCGCCGCGGTCGGCATCCATCTCATGCCGGCGGCGCTCGCGACCGGGCTCAGGCCGCTGCAGGCCTACCGGCTGATCATGCTGCCGCTCGGCCTGCGCGCGATCTTCGGCCCGCTCACCTCCGAGTTCCTGATCACGGTGAAGATGTCGTCGATCAGCCTGACGATCGGCATGCTCGAGCTGACCGCGCAGAGCCGCCACATCGAGAACTACACCTTCCACGGCCTCGAGTCGTTCGCGGTGGCGACGGTCGTCTATCTCCTGGTCGGGCTCGCGGTGACCGCGCTGATGCGCACCCTCGATCGCCGCTTCGGCGCGGCGCGCTATCGGCGAGCGATCGCGTGAGCGATTTCGACTGGGGCGTGATCGCCCGCTCGTGGCCGTTCCTGGCCGAGGGCATGGCGCTCAGCGCACTCCTCGTCGCCGTGGCGACCGCCGGCGGGCTGGTGCTCGGCTTCGGGCTCGCGCTCATGCGCCGCTCGCGCCACACGCTCGTCGCCGCGCCCGCGACGGCGTACGTGACGGTGATGCGCACGGTGCCGCTGATCCTGGTGCTGTTCTGGTTCTACTTCCTGGTGCCGCTCGTCATCGGCCGACCGGTCGGCTCGCTCGCGTCGGCGCTGATCGCCTTCGTCCTCTTCGAGGCGGCCTTCTACTGCGAGATCATCCGCTCGGCGATCGGCAGCGTCCGCGCCGGCCAGACGGAGGCGGCGCTGGCGACCGGCATGAAGCGCTGGCAGGTCATGCGCTACGTCGTCCTGCCGCAGGGGCTCAAGGCGATGACGCCGTTGCTGCTCAACCAGGTGATCATCGTCTTCCAGGACACGTCGCTGGTCTACGTGGTCGCCCTGCGCGACTTCATGACGACGGCGAGCGTCGTCGCCTCGCGCGACGGCCGGCCGACCGAGATGTACACGCTCGTCGCGGTCGTCTATCTCGCGATCTGCTTCTCGCTGGCCAAGGCCGTCGAGCGCTACGGGAAGGCTCGCCCGACGTGATCGTCCTGGACAACGTCTGCAAGTCGTACGGCCGCACGGCCGTCCTGCGCAACTGCAGCGCCACCGTGCGCCTCGGCGAGGTGGTCGTCGTGTGCGGCCCGTCGGGCTCCGGCAAGAGCACCTTGATCAAGTGCATCAACGGGCTCGTGCCGATCGACGGCGGCACGATCACCGTCGACGGCGTTTCCGTCACCGACAGCGGCACCGACCTGCCCGCGTTGCGCACGCGGATCGGCATGGTGTTCCAGAACTTCGAGCTCTACCCGCACATGACGGCGCTCGAGAACGTGAGCCTGGCGCAGATCCACGTGCTGCGCCGGTCGCGCGCCGAGGCCGACCAGCGCTCCGCGCAGCTGCTCACCCGCGTCGGCCTCGCCGACAAGCTGGCGAGCCGCCCCGACGAGCTGTCGGGCGGACAGCAGCAGCGGGTGTCGATCGCGCGCGCGCTGGCGATGGACCCGAAGGCGATGCTGTTCGACGAGCCGACATCCGCGCTCGACCCCGAGATGATCAACGAGGTCCTCGAAGTGATGCAGGCGCTCGCGCTCGACGGCATGACGATGATGGTCGTCACGCACGAGATGGGCTTCGCTCAGCGCGTCGCCGAGCGCGTCCTGTTCATGGACGGCGGCGAGATCCTCGAGGACGTTCCGAAGGCGCAGTTCTTCGCGTCACCGTCGACCGAGCGCGCGCGCCAGTTCCTGGCCAAGGTCCTCAGCCACTAGGCGTCAGACCTCCAGCCACTCCTTGCGGATGTCGGCGTTGGCGAGCAGCGTCGCCGGCGTTCCCTCGAAGACGATCGAGCCGTGGCCCATGACGTAGCAGCGCTCGGAGATCTGCAGCGCGATGGTCAGCTTCTGCTCGACGAGCAGGACCGAGACGCCGCGGCTCTTCAGCGTGTTGAGGTACTCGGCGACGAGCTCGACGATCTTGGGCGCCAGCCCCTCGGTCGGCTCGTCGATCATGATCAGGTCGGGGTCGCCCATCAGCGTGCGGCAGAGCGTGAGCATCTGCTGCTCGCCGCCCGAGAGGACGCCGGCCTCCGTGTGCTCGCGCTCCTTCAGGCGCGGGAACATCCGATACATGTCGTCGAAGGTCCAGCGCGGCTTCTGCTTGCCGCGCTTCTCGCCGAGCTGCAGGTTCTGGTGCACCGTGAGCTTGGGAAAGATGTCGCGGTTCTCGGGGACATAGCCGATGCCGCGATGGGCGATGTCGAAGGTCTTCTGGCCGAGGATCTCCTCGTTGCGCAGGCGGATCGAGCCCTCGCCGCGGACCAGGCCCATGATCGTGCGGATCGTCGTCGAGCGACCCGAGCCGTTGCGACCGAGCAGGCTGACGATCTCGCCCTCGCCGACGCGCATGTCGACGCCGTGCAGGATGTGGCTCTTGCCGTAGTAGGCGTGCAGGTTGGCGAGCTCGAGCATGTCGTCGACTCCGCTCAGGCGTGCTCGGCGAGCACCGAGCCGAGGTACGCCTCCTGCACGCGCGCGTTGCCGCGCACCGCCTCGGGCACGTCGAAGGCGATCACCTCGCCGTAGACCAGCACGGCGATCTTGTCGGCGAGGCCGAAGACGACGCCCATGTCGTGCTCGACCGTGAGCAGCGTCTTGCCGACCGTCACCTCGCGGATCAGCTCGATGAAGCGCCCCGTCTCGCTCTTGCTCATGCCGGCCGTCGGCTCGTCGAGCAGGATCACGCCCGCGCCGCCGGCGATGGTGATGCCGATCTCGAGCGCGCGCTGCTCGGCGTAGGTGAGGTTCATCGCCAGGATGTCGCGCTTGCGGTCGAGGCGGATCATCGCCATCAGCTGCTCGGCGCGCTCGTTGGCGTCCTTGAGGTCGGCGAGGAACTTCCAGAACGCGTAGCGGTAGCCCATCGACCAGAGCAGGCCGCAGCGCAGGTTCTCGAACACCGACAGCCGCCCGAAGATGTTCGTGATCTGGAAGCTCCGCGCCAGGCCCAGGCGATTGATCTCGTAGGGCTTCAGGCCGTCGATGCGCTTGCCGTTGAGCAGGATCTCGCCGCTCGTCGGGCCGAAGCGGCCGCTGATGAGGTTGAACAGCGTCGACTTGCCGGCGCCGTTCGGACCGATGATCGCGACGCGCTCGCCCGGCATGACGGCGAGGTCGGTGCCGCGGATGATCTCGGTCTTGCCGAACGACTTGCGCAGGTCCTTCAGCTCGACGGCCGGGGTCGCCGCGCTCACGGTGCACCCCGGTTGGCTTCGCGTGCCGCGGCTTCCCCGCCCTCGGGAACGGCGGCGTTCGGTTCCCTGAATGCCATCGTCGCCTCGATCTCGCCCTGGATGCGCCCCCACTCGAGCGCGAAGCGGCGCCGCACCCACTCGAACGCGGCAAAGCCGACGAGCATGACGGCGAGCGCACCGAGCCAGCTCGCCGCCTGGTGCGTGTCGAGGGTGAGGCCGAGGTAGCGCAGCGTCGAGCCGCTCGTCTGGGCAAGCTGCAGGTGATAGACCATCTCGATGAGCCCGGCCGCGCCGACCAGCATCACGAGCGCCGTCGCGGTCAGCGCCGCATACCAGCCCCAGAGCCGGTGCAGCTTCTTGTGCGCGGCGACGCGCACGTTCATCATGATGAGGCTGGCGATGCCGCCCGGCGCATACATCACCATGAAGAGGAAGATGAGGCCAAGATAGAGCTGCCACGCCTTGGTCAGCTCGGAGAAGAGCGCGAAGCCGAGGATCATCAGGATGCCGCCGATGATCGGGCCGAAGAAGAACGTCGCGCCGCCGAGAAAGGTGAACAGCAGGTAAGCGCCGGAGCGACCCGCGCCGACGACCTCGGCCGTGGCGATCTCGAAATTGAGCGCGTACATGCCGCCCGCGACGCCGGCGAAGAATCCGGCGATGATGAACGACAGGTAGCGCACGCGCTGCATGCTGTAGCCGATGAACTCGACGCGCTCGGGGTTGTCGCGGACCGCGTTGAGCATCCGGCCGAGCGGCGTCCGCGTGTACGCGTACATCGCCGCCGTGCACACGAACGTGTAGAACGCGAGCAGGTAGTACACCTGGATCTGCGGCCCGTACGTGATCCCCAGGAAGGGCTTGCCGACCGATCGGTTCGCCGAGATGCCGCCTTCGCCGCCGAAGAACTCGGGGACCATGAGCGCCATCGCCGTCACCAGCTCGCCGATGCCGAGCGTGATCATCGCGAACGGCGTGCCCGCCTTCTTGGTCGTGACATAGCCGAGGATGACCGCGAAGAACATGCCGGCGACCCCGCCCACGAGCGGGATCAGGCTCACCGGGAGCGGCACGCTGCCGTCGCCGATGCCCAGCAGCGCGTGCACGGCGACGAAGGTGCCGAGCCCGGTGTAGACGGCATGGCCGAAACTCAGCATGCCGCCCTGACCGAGCAGCATGTTGTACGAGAGGCAGGCGACGATGGCGATGCCGACCTGAGACAGCATCGAGATGCCGAGACCGCTCGGAAAGATCAACGGGGCGACCGCGAGCACGAGCGCGAAGCCGCCCCACACGACGACGCGGCCGGTCGGCATGGAGCGCGCTCGGGGCGCGACGACCGCGGGAGCGACGCTCGCGACCATCAGCCCTCCCGCGTCCCGAGCAGGCCCTTCGGCCGGAAGATCAGGATGAGCACGAGCAGCAGGTACGGCAGGATCGGTGCCACCTGCGAGATCGTCAGCTTGAGGAGCGAGTTGTCCGATCCGAGCGAGAGCCCGAAGGACCCGAACACGCTCGCCAGCGAGTAGTCGAGCGCGACCGCGAAGGTCTGCAGGATGCCGATCAGGAGCGACGCAACGAACGCGCCGGCCAGCGAGCCCATGCCGCCGACGACGACGACGACGAAGATCACCGAGCCGACCGTCGCCGCCATCGCCGGCTCGGTGACGAAGGTCGTCCCGCCGATCACGCCGGCGAGCCCGGCGAGCGCGGCGCCGGCGCCGAAGACGAGCATGAAGACGCGCGGCACGTTGTGGCCCAGCGACTCGACCATCTCCGGATGCGTCAGCGCGCTCTGGATGACCAGGCCGATGCGCGTTCGCGTCAGCAGCAGCCAGAGCGCGACCAGCATCGCCAGCGCCACCAGCATCATGAAGCCGCGCGTCGCCGGGAACGGCGAGCAGACCACCCGGACGGCCGCATCGGCGGCCGTGCACATCGCTGCGGGAGCCGCGCCGGCGACCAGCTGCAGGCCGGAGACTGAAGAGTTGATGAGCGTGAACGCCGGCCCGCGCAGCGCTTCGGGCGGCGGGAACTCGACCGCGGTGCGGCCCCAGATCAGCAGCACGAGCTCGATGATCACGAACGAGAGGCCGAACGTGATCAGCAGCTCGGGCACGTGGCCAAACTTGTGGACGCGGCGCAGGCACAGTCGCTCGAACACCGCGCCGATCACGCCGACGACCATCGGCGCGATCACCAGCGCCGGCCAGAAGCCCGTGACCTTCGAGATCGAGTACGCGATGTACGCGCCGATCATGTAGAAGCTGGCGTGCGCGAAGTTGAGGACGCCCATCATGCTGAAGATGAGCGTCAGCCCCGAGCTCAGCATGAACAGCAGCAAGCCGTAGCTGAGGCCGTTCAACATCGAGATGGTGAAGAACTCCATGCGGAGGCTCCGGAGCTGGAAACCGAAAGGCCCGACGCGCGCGCCGGGCCTTTGCTGCGGGTCAGAGGCGCGCGATCAGGCGCCCGGCCGCTTCATCTGGCAACTGGTTGGCGTGCTCGACACGTAGTTCGCATACTCGGCGACCGGAGCGATCGTCATTCCCGTGTTCTCGATGCTGTACTTGTTCTTGGCATCGGTCTTCTGCCAGACCCCCATCCAGAGCGGCTGCTGGAGCTGGTGGTCGCTCTTGCGCATCTCGACGTCGCCGCCGTAGACGCTCTTCCACTTGAGGCCTTCCATCGCCGTGGCGACCTTGACCGGATCGGTCGACTTGGACTGCGCCATCGCGAGCGAGAGCGCCTCGAGCATGCGGATGATCTGGACGGTGTAGAAGTCGTCGTTTACCTTCTGCTTGAACTCGTTCGCCCAGACGTCGCCCTGCCCCGGCAGGTTCGGATGGCCGATGCCGATCTGGTAGACGTTGCCGGCGCCGGTGGTGCCGAGTGCGGTCGGCGTGCCCGTGACCTGGGTGTAGTAGGTGTAGAACTTCCCGTTGTAGCCGGCTTCGTTCGCGGCCTTGACGAGCAGCGTCAGGTCGGAGCCCCAGTTGCCTGTGATGACGGTGTCGGCGCCAGACGCCTTGATCTTGGCGATGTAGGGCGCGAAGTCGCGCACCTGCGCGAGCGGGTGGAGGTCCTCGCCGACGATCTCGATGTCGGGGCGCTTCCTCTTCAGGTACTCCTTGGCGAACTTGGCGACCTGCTGGCCGTGGGAGTAGTTCTGGTTGAGCAGGTAGACCTTTTTGATGTCCTTCCTGTCCTTGATGAAGGTGGTCATCGCTTCCATCTTCATGGTCGTGTCGGCGTCAAAGCGGAAGTGCCAAAAGCTGCACTTGCTGTTGGTGAGGTCGGGGTCGACGGCCGCCTCGTTCAGGAAGATCACTTCCTTGCCCGGGTTGCGCTCGTTGTACTTGTTGATCGCGTCGATGAGCGCGAGCGCGACCGAGGACCCGTTGCCCTGGATGATGTAGCGGATGCCCTGGTCGGTCGCCGACTTCAGCGCGTTCAGGCTCTCGGTGGGCGAGAGCTTGTTGTCGATGCCGACGACCTCGAACTTCACCCCGGCCGGGTTGTTCGCGTTGAACTTCTCGATCATGAACTGCCAGCTCTTCAGCTGGTTGTTGCCGACCGGCGCCATCAGTCCCGAGAGCGGGTCGATCCATGCCATCTTGACGACCTGTCCCTCGAGCGGCTTGGCACCGGCCTTGGCCTGTGCCGAAGCGGAGCCGACGGAGGCAGCGAGGGCGACGCCGACGCAGGCGGCGAGCACGCTGTTGCCGATCGGGCGGAAGGGGGTGTTCATTGGGTTTCTCCTGGCCAAGTTGTCCGTGTGGAAGTTAACGGATGTGACCGTCCGAGGGTTACAGGGACTTCCCCCAAAAGCCCCGGACGGCCTGCCGCGGCGCGGCGACGATAGACTCCGCACCGCCCGGCGCACGCGCCGACCACGCCGACGTGTGACAGGGCCTCAATGAAGCTGTTCCTCGACTTCCTGCCGATCATCCTGTTCTTCGGCGTCTTCAAGTTCGCCGACATGAATGCCGAGGCGGCGGCGCGCTTTGCGACCGAGCATCTGGGCTTCGCCGTCTCCGGCGGCGTGGTCGGCGTCGACGAGGCGCCGGTGCTGCTTGCAACGGTCGTGGTCATGGTCGCAACGATGGTGCAGATCGGCATCCTGGTGTTGATGCGGCGCAAGGTCGACACGATGCTCTGGGTCACCTTCGGCCTGATCGCGGTCCTGGGCGGCGCGACGGTCTGGTTCCACGACCCGACCTTCATCAAGTGGAAGCCGAGTGCGCTCGACTGGGCGATGGCGCTCGCCCTCTGGGTCAGCCAGGCGGTGTTCGGCAAGAACCTGCTGCAGGTGCTGATCGGCGAGCAGCTCGTGCTCCCCAAGCCGGTCTGGCAGCGGCTGAACTGGGCCTGGATCGCGTTCTTCTTCCTCATGGGCGTGGCCAACCTGTACGTCGCCTACAACTTCTCGACCTCGGTGTGGGCGACGTTCAAGGTCTTCGGCCTGACGGGCCTGATGCTCGCGTTCATGGTCGCCCAGGGCTTCTACATCTCGCGCTACCTGAGCGACGAGGAGGCGCCGAAGGAGCCGGCGGGCACCCTGCCCGCCGCCGGCGGGGGGCCGGACTCGCGGTGAGCGTCTCCGCCGCCGAGATCGAGGCCGCCCTGCGCGCCGCGCTTGCGCCGGAGGCGCTCGCCGTCGTCGACGACAGCCACCTCCACGCCGGCCACGCCGGCGCGCGGGAGGGCCGCCACTTCAGCGTCACCATCACCAGCGCGCGCTTCGAAGGCCTCAGCCGGGTCGGCCGTCATCGGCTCGTATATGATGCCCTGCACTCCCTGATGCCGCGCGGCATCCACGCCCTGGCGATCGACGCCCGCGCCCCGCGATCGCGCTGAGCGCGCCGGGCTGCCGGGCATCCCGGGGCTTCCACCCGGATCCGTTCCTCAACATCGTCCCGCCGGAAAGGCACGTTCCACCATGAAGAAGAGCTTTATCGCCGCGAGCCTCGTGCTCGCTGCCGCCCTCGCGCCGCTCGCCGCCGAGGCGCAGAACATCGCCGTCGTCAACGGCAAGCCCGTGCCGAAGGCCCGGGTCGACACGATCGTCACCCAGGTCCAGAAGCAGGCGGCCTCGCGCAACCAGCAGGTTCCGCCCGACCTCGAGAAGATGGTGCGCGACAAGGTGGTCACCGACGAGATCCTCAGCCAGGAAGCGGAGCGGCGCGGCCTCGCCTCGTCGGCGGAATTCAAGTCGCAGATGGAGCTCGCGCGCCAGAGCATCCTGATCGGCCTGCTTTCGCAGGACCTCGACAAGACGACCAAGGTGAGCGACGCCGACGTCCAGAAGGAATACGACAAGTTCAAGGCGCAGGCCACCGGCACCGAGTACAAGGCGCGCCACATCCTGGTCGAGAAGGAAGACGAGGCCAAGGCGCTTATCGCGCAGCTAAAGGCCGGCGCGAAGTTCGAGGACCTCGCCAAGAAGAACTCGAAGGACCCCGGCTCGGCGCCCAATGGCGGCGACCTCGACTTCGCCGGTCCCGGATCGTACGTTCCGGAGTTCTCCGCGGCGATGGTGGCGCTGAAGAAGGGCGAGTACACCGAGACGCCGGTGAAGACGCAGTTCGGCTACCACATCATCAAGCTCGAGGACACGCGCGCTGCGCAGTTCCCGCCGCTTGCCGACGTCAAGCCGCAGATCCAGCAGCGCCTCGCCCAGCAGAAGGCCGCCGCCTTCCGCGACGAGCTGAGGGCCAAGGCGAAGACGGACTACAAGTTCACCAACTGAGTCCGGCTCGGCGGCGCTACGCCGCCGCCGGCTCGGCGAGGCTCACGCGCCCGGCCTCGATGCGCAGCTGCTGATCGCAGCGGGCGGCAAGCGCCTGGTCGTGGGTGACGAGAACGAGCGTCGTCCCCGCTTCCCGGTTGAGCTCGAGCATCAGCGCCATCACGGTCTCGCCGGTCGCGAAGTCGAGGCTGCCGGTGGGCTCGTCGGCGAGGAGCAGCATCGGCCGCACGACGAACGCCCGGGCGAGCGCCACGCGCTGCTGCTCGCCCCCCGACAGCACACGCGGATAGTGGCGCAGGCGCTCGCCGAGGCCGACCCGGCGCAGCATCTCGGTCGCCAGCGGGCGCGCGTCGGCGCGCCCCTGCAGCTCGAGCGGCAGCATGACGTTCTCGAGCGCGTTCAGGTTGGCGAGGAGCTGGAAGCTCTGGAAGACGAAACCGACCTTCTCCGCACGGACCGCGGCGCGCTCGTCCTCGCCGATCGCGAACAGGTCGACGCCGTCGAGGCGGACCGTCCCGGTCGTCGGCGTGTCGAGGCCGGCGATCAGCGACAGCAGCGTGCTCTTGCCCGATCCCGATGCGCCGACGATGGCAACGGAGCGTTGTCGCGGCAGGGTGAAATCGATCTCGTGGAGAATCGTCAGCGTGCCGGTGGAATCCTGCACGCGCTTGGTGAGACGCTCGACGGCGATGATGGGTTCGGACATGAGGGAAGGCGTGTTTTCGGGAGCGGCATCGACGCGCCGCCGCTGGGTCGCGCACTGTAGCGTGGCGCTCGCGGTCGCTGCGCTCGGCGTCGCGATGCCCACAGGCGCGGCGCTCGGACAGCGCCCGATCCTCGTCGTCGGCGACAGCCTGTCGGCCGAGTACGGACTCGTTCGCGGCAGCGGCTGGGTCGCGCTCCTGGAGCAGCGTCTGGCGCGAGAGCACATCGACGCGAACGTCGTGAACGCGAGCATCAGCGGCGACACGACGGCCGGCGGCTTGGCCCGGCTGCCGGCGCTGCTGCGCGAGAGGAGGCCCGGCCTCGTCGTCATCGAGCTCGGCGCGAATGACGCGCTGCGCGGGCTGCCGATCGAGACGACGCGGGCCAACCTGGTCGAGATGACGCGCCTGGCGAAAGCGGCCGGCGCCAAGGTGCTCATCGTCGGCATGCAGCTGCCGCCGAACTACGGCCGCGCCTACGGCGATCGCTTTGCGGCGATCTTCGCCGACGTCGCGCGAAGCGAAGGCGCCGCGCTCGTGCCGTTCATGCTCAAGGGCGTCGCCGACGTCCCGCAGGCCGAGTCGATGTTCCAGGCCGATCGCATCCACCCGCTCGCGAGCGCGCACCCGGTCATCCTCGCCAACGTCTGGCCCGTGCTCGCGCCCCTGCTGAAGTAGCGGGCCCGGGCCGCGCCCGGTCATCGCCTACTTCTGCTTCTCGGCCTTGTCTTCCTTGCGCTCTTCGCCGCGGCCGCGGGGCGCTTCCGGCCGGTTCATCTTGCCCTCGCCCGGCGGCCTCTGCGCCTCGGGCGCACGCGGTGCGGCGGGCGCGGGCGCGGCTGGCGGCGCAACCGCAGCGGCTGGTCGCGGCACCGCGGCAGCCGCCTCGGGTGGGCGATTCGGCGACGGCGGGCGCTGCGCCTCCGGCGGGCGCTGCCCTTCGGCCCGCGGCGCGTCGACCGGTCGCGGCGCATAGGTGCGCTGGGGCATCGTCCCCGGCGGGATTCCTTGCGGGATCGTGCCTTGTGGAATCGTGCCCTGCGGCACCTGTCCCGGTGCGGACTCGCGAACGCCTCCGTAAGGCGGGCCGCCGTAGCCGGGCCGCGCACCGCGACCCTCACCCGCCGCGGGCTCGATCGGCGCACGCGCCTCGCGCCCCGGCAGACCGCGCGGACCCGCCTCGAACGGCGGAGCGCTGCGCTGAGCCGCAGCCGGAGGCTGGCCGGTGCGGGGCACCGCCGGCTCGACGACGTCGTGTTCGTTGCCCGGTGCGCCGCGCGATGTCGGCCGGCCGGTCGACGGCTCGGTCAGGACGCCTCGGGCGCCGACCGGCGGTCCGCCGGTCCCCGGCGGGTTCGCCGGCGCGGCGCCGGTCACGGGCGGCGCGACGACACGCGGCGGCGCAGCGGTCTGAGGCGCGACGCCGGGCGGCGACACGGGCGCGGCGACCGAGGGCGTCCCGCCTTGCGGCGCGGCGATGCGCGGCGCGCCGCCCGCCGGCCCTTGCGGGCGCTCACCGGGACGAGCCGAGTCGGCTCGGCCTTCA
>DATIDZ010000256.1:0-10780 GCA_035456045.1 Caldimonas sp. | reverse complement strand
GATGTAGTCGTAGCCCTCCTCGAGGAAGCCGGCGACGGCGCCTCCCAGCATGGCGACGCGAGCGGCGCCGTTCGGCAGCTCGTCGCTGACGATCCGTCGCTGCGGCTTGAAGCGCTGCGGCAGGTGCGCGTACGCATAGAGCGCGATCCGGTCGGGCCGCAACGCGGCGATCTGGGACACCGTGCGCGCGAAGCTTTCCGCCGTCTGCCGGGGCAGGCCGTAGATCAGGTCGGCGTTGATCGACTGGAAGCCGAGCGCTCGCGCGCTCTCCATCAGCTCGCGCACGCTCTCGAACGATTGCTCCCGATGCACGGCCTTCTGCACGGCACGGTCGAAGTCCTGGACGCCGAAGCTGATCCGGTTGAAGCCGACCGCGCGCAGGTGGCCGAGCCGTGCCGGCGTGACGGTGCGCGGATCGACCTCGATCGACAGCTCGGCGTGGACGCCGAACTGGAAGGTGCGGCGCAGCGCCGCCATCACGCGCTCGAGCTCCGGGTCGGAGAGGAAGGTCGGCGAGCCGCCGCCGAAATGGAGCTGCGAGACGGGCTTGCCGCTGCCGAGCGCGGCCGCCACGAGGCCGATTTCGGTCTCCAGCGCGTCGAGGTATTCGCCGGCCCGCTCGTGGTGGCGGGTGACGACCTTGTTGCACGCGCAGTAATAGCAGACCGATTCGCAGAACGGGATGTGGACGTAGAGCGAGAGCGGCGTGGTCGCCGCCGTCGCGCCGAGGCGGCGCAGCTCGGCCATCGACTCCGCGGGGCCGAAGCGCTCGTCGAAGCGGTCGGCGGTCGGGTAGGACGTGTAGCGCGGCCCGGGGGCGTCGAAGCGACGCAGCAGGTCGTCGGAGAGGAGCGGGCGCGCTTCGGCGCGGGACGGCGATGCGACTGCAGTCATGGCCGCGATCTTGGTAGCGCGGGGGGCCCCGCGGCTTGATCCTCCGCAAGGATTCGCCCACGGGTCCCGAGGATCAGCGGCGGAAATCGATTCGCGTCGCCTGCAGCCTCGTGCCGCCTCCGGCGAGGAGGCCGCGCGCCTCGACCTCGACGCCGAGGGCGAGGTCGAGCGCGGTGCCGCCGCGGAAGTCGACCGTTCCCGAGTAGCCGACGACGACGTTGCGCACGACGAAGGTCTTGCCGGCGACGTCGAGCGACACGATCGTGCCGCGGACGTCGAACTCGCGTCCGCTGTCCTGGCTGTCGCTGACGAGCCGAACGCGCGTCGCCACCAGCACGCCCTTCGCCGTCGCGCCTTCGACCTCGACTCGCTTGCCGAGCGCCAGGCCGGCCGTGCCGTCGGGGAACTGCGCCGCGCGTGCATCGACCGGCGTGCCGTCGACGCTGAACTGCGCCGTCGACGCGAACGCGCTGACGAGACCTTCCAGCTTGGCTTCGTCGCGGTCGTCGAGCGCCGGCGTGCGGTCGCCGATCGCGATCGCGGACCAGACGCCGCCCGCGCCCGGCGCGACCGCGAGGGCGACGCGAACGAAGCTGCCGTTGGCCAGCGTCGGCGCCGCGGCGACGCCCGCGTAGGCAATGCGAGTCGCGCCGATCGAGAAGGTCCGCGCCGTCGTGTCGAGGCCGGCGACGATGCCGCGCAGGACGAAGGCGACGACGCCGGCCCTGCGCTCGACCCGCGTCGCCCGGTAGTGGCCCGTCGCCACGTCGACGCTGGCGTACACCTCGACGACGTCGCCGAGCGCAAGCGCTGCCTGGCCACCCGGCAGCGCCTCGTCGAACACCGTGGACGCGCTGATGTCGATCGTCTGGCCCAGCACGGTCAAGGTCCGCGCGGCGAGGTCGCTGGCACCGACCGGGCCGATCATTTCGCTGCGGACGACGATGCTCGTCGCGGTGCTCGCGTCGTTGCCGTCGGCGTCCTTGGCGATCGCCGAGCCGCGCGCCTCGACGGTCATGCCCAGGCGCAGGTCGTCGCGGCTTCGCGCGCTTCCGTCGGCGTCGGCGACGGCCGCGCTGCGGTCGTCGAAGTGAATGCCGGCGACGATGACGGAGCCGAAGCCGCTGATCGCGCCGCTCGCGAACGCCGTCATCGGCGCGCCGGTGCCGCCGCTGTCGACGCCGCCGCCGCAGCCCGCGAGGAACGCCGCCGCGAGCAACGCGGCACGGGCAGGACGGAAGAAGCAATGCAAGCGCGGGCCGAGCGGCATCATCATCATCGATCCTTTGGCGGCGCGCGGTGGCGCGCGGTGCGAGAAGCGCCCGCGGCGCGAGAGGGGCTCTCGGGCGCCTCGGCGGTCGCGTCGTGATAGGTGTACAGGCCGATGCGCACGCGGCGATCGGCGGTGCGTCCCGCGGCGGCGTCGGCATCGACGAGCGCCTGCAGCGCCGGCACGCTGGCGGCCAGCACCGCCTGCCATTGCGCTTTGGCGATCTCGTGGAACGCGGCCATCGATTCGGCCGAGAGGCCGTCGGCGAAGACGGCCTGCTCGACGTGCGGAGGCTCGTCGGCGAGCACGTTGGCGACTCCCGCGCGCAGGTGGTCGCCGACGTTGCCGGCGAGGAATTGGTAGGCGCGATCGCTGCCGCGCGAGGCGACGACGCTGTCGCGGACGAGCGTGACCTTGTCGCCCTCCTCGACGGCGAGTCCGAGGCGGCACAGCTCCTCGAGGAGGCTGCGCGGATGGACGTCCTGCGTGATCGAGCGGGCCAGCGCCTCGAAGCTCGGCGCGGGTCCCTGGCGACGCAGCGCGACGACGTTGCCGCGCTTGTCGCGCAGCGCCGGGTCGGCGCGCCAGCGCGTGAATACCTGGGTCGCAGGCGACGGGCGCGGCGGCGGCAGGCCACGCGGCGCGTCGAGCAGGCGGGTCACCTCGCGGCGCGTGAGGCCGGTCGCGGTGGCGACGCGACTGACGATCCGCTGTCCGGCCGACTCGGGCTGGGCGCGCCGAGCCGTCTCGACGAACGCGGCCTTGAGCAGGTCCTCGACGGCGGTGAAAGGCAAGCCCCGGCTCACGGCCAGCACGGCGATCGGCTCGAGCAGCGAGGCGAGGGCGGCGGCGAGTGCCGTGCCGTCCTCGCCGCCGGTCTCGTTCGTCGATCGCTTGCGGGTGTCAGTCACCGAACGAGATGCGCATGGCCTGCAGCATCGTACCGTCGGCCGAGAGCGTGCCGCGGACCTCGACGCGCGCGCCGACCGCGAGCTGGGCTTCGGTTCCCTTGCGGAAATCGACGGCCGCCCCGCCGTAGCTCACGGTGACGCCGCGCAGCACGAAGGTCTTGGCGCCGCTGTCGAGCGTCGTGATCGCGCCGTGCAGCTCGAAGCCCTCGGCATGGCGTTGCGCCTGGTCCTCGATCTGGACGCGGCTCGCCGTGACGACGCCGTTGCTCGAGGTGCCGTGCACCTCGACCTGGGCGCCCAGGGCCAGCCCGGCGGTGCCCTGCGGGAATGTCGCGTGGCTCGCATCGACGACGATGCCGTTGACGCTGAACGACGCGCTCGACGTGAACGCGGTGATCGACCCTTCGATTTCGGCCTCGTCGGCGTCGTCCACGCGCGGCGCGGCGACATCGATGCGGGTGGCGACCCACGCGCCGGCGACCTGTGTCGCCTGCACCCGGACCCGAACCATCAGTCCGTTCGCGAGGTTGGGCGGGACCGGGCTGACGCCGGCATACGAGACCAGCGCGGGGCCGATCGTGAAGGTCTTCGCCGTGGTGTCGAGACCGGCGACAACGCCGCGCAGCTTGAAGCCGGCGGCCGCCGCGGTCGGCTCGATACGCGTCGCGGTGATCGTGCCGGTGGCGGCGTCGCGCGTGCCGTGCACTTCGAGGACGCTGCCGACGGTAATCGCGGCGAAGCCACCCACCAGGCGGTTGTCGATGACCGTGGTGTCGACGACGAGCACGGTCTGGCCGAGAACGACCAGGCTCCTCGCGGCGATGTCGACGGCGGACACCGGGCCGACGAGCTCGGAGCCGAAGCGGATCTCCTTGGCCGCAGCGCGCGGTCCCGTCCCGTCGTCGCTGACGGCGCCGCCCTGGATCTCGACGCGCATGCCGAGCCTGAGGGCCGACGAATCGGCGGCGTGACCGTCGTCGTCGCTGACCTTGGCGGTCGAATCGTCGAAGCGAACGCCGTTGACGATCACCGAGCCGAAGCCGCTGATCGCGCCGGCAGCGAACGAGCTGGTGCTCGCGCCCGAGCTGCCGGTTCCGAAGGCCGAGGTGCCGGCGTCGCCGCCGCCGCCGCAACCGGCGAGCAACGCCGCCGCTGCGGCGAGCTGGAGCAGGAGGCGAGCCGGTGCGGCGGCCTGTCGACGAGCGTGGAGATCCATGGCATTCCCCTGGTGACGGGCAGAGTCGTCCTGCCCCTGGGCACCATTCTAAATGTGTGATATGCACATTTGCAAGAGGACGAACGTCTGGTTTCATCTCGGCGTCGGGCCGCCGGAGTCCAGCCTCGCGGGGACTACATCAGTGCATCGAGCGGGAGGACGTCGACCTCGTCGCCGGCCGCAACGTCGCCCTGCGCGTGGCCGAGCACGACCAGCCCGTTCGCTTCGCTCATGCTGCGCAGGATGCCCGAGCCCTGCGAGCCCGTCGTGCGCACCTGCCAGCGGCCGTCGTCGCCGCGCGAGACGATGCCGCGCTGGTACTCGGTGCGGCCGGCGCGCTTGCGGATCGGCGTGACGCTGCGTGCGCGAACGACGAGGAGGGGCGCGGCCGTCGCGCCGCTCATCGCCAGCAACGCATCGCGCACGAGCGCATAGAAGGTCACCATGACGGCGACCGGATTGCCGGGCAGCCCGAACAGGATGGCATGACGCCCGCCGCGCTCGATGCGGCCGATCGCCATCGGCCGCCCGGGCCGCATCGCGATGCGCCAGAACAGGACGTCTCCGAGCTCGGCCATCACGGCCTTGGTGTGGTCGGCCTCGCCGACGCTGACGCCGCCGGACGTGATCACCGCATCGGCGGCGTCGGCGGCGGCGCGGAAGGCGGCGGCGAGCGCGGCCGGCTCGTCGCGGACGACGCCGAGGTCGAGGACGTCGACGCCCAGCCGCTGCAGCATCGCCCAGATCGTGTAGCGGTTGCTGTCGTAGACCGAGCCCGCGTCGAGCGCCTCGCCCACCGAGCGCAGCTCGTTGCCGGTCGAGAAGAAGGCGACACGCAGGCGGCGAAAGACCGCGACCTCGGCGCGACCGAGCGACGCGAGCAGACCGAGGTCGGGCGCGCGAACGAGCCGACCCGCGGCGAGCGCGACCTCGCCCAGCGCCAGATCCTCGCCTGCGAGGCGCCGGTTGTCGCCGCGCCGCACCACCCCGGCGGGCACATGAACGACGTCGCCTTCGACGCGAACGAACTCCTGAGGCACGACGGTGTCGAGCTCGTCGGGCATGACCGCGCCGGTCATGATGCGGACGCACTCGCGCTTGCCCACGACGCCCTCGAACCGCCCGCCGGCGAAGCCGGCGCCGGCGACCGTGAACGCCGTCTCAGCGCCCTCCGCGAGCTCGCTGCCGCGCAGGGCGTAGCCGTCCATCGCCGAGTTGTCGTGCGACGGAACGTCGATCGCCGAGACGACGTCCTCGGCGAGCACGCGGCCCAGCGCTGCGCGCAGCGCCACCCGCTCGATCGCCTGCACGCGCGGCACGAGTCGGGCGATGAACTCCTGCGCCTGCGCGACCGGCAGCGCCTTCGGGTCGTAGCCCGCCACGCACGACGCGATCTCCTGCAGCGAAGGCGCTGCCGTCATCGTTGCAGCCCGCGCAGCTCGTCGATCGTGTTCGCGTTGACGAACGCGCCCGCCTCGTCGAACTCGACCGCGACGTGGCGCAAGGTCGCCGTCCACGCGTCGATCTTGCGCCGTCCGCCGGCCGTGAAGTCGACCAGGCTCTCGAGGACCGTCGCCTTCATCAGGCAGAACACCGGCTGGAGGCGGAGCTCGCCGTCCTCGCGCGTCGCCGCGATCGCGATCTCGGCGTCCTCGGCGTCGAGGCGATCGCCGAGCCGCGCGACCAGGTCCTCCGGAAAATGCGGCGAGTCGCACGGCACCGTCGCGAGGTAAGGCGTCGCGCAGTGCTCGAGGCCGGCGAGGAAGCCGGCGAGCGGGCCGGGGTAGTCGGGCAGGGCGTCGGGCCACACCGGCGCGCCCATCGACTCGTACGCGGCGAGGTTGCGGTTGGCGTTGATCATGACCTCGCCGACCTGCGGCGACAGCCGCATCAGCGCGTGCATCGCCAGCGGCATGCCGAGGTAGGTCTGCAGGCCCTTGTCGACGCCGCCCATGCGGCTGCCGCGGCCGCCGGCAAGGACCAGACCGGTGATGTGGGACGTGTCGATCATCGCTGCGCCATGGTGTCTCGGGCGAGTGTAGGGGCAGCCCATAATCGTTCGCAGCACGGTCCGCGTCGCGCCATTCGATCGCCTTGAAGACCTCCCCGCCCATGAGCGTTCATCGACCCGCCCCGCGTTGAGCGCTGTCGCCGAAAGCGTCGCCACCGCGTTGCGGCTCATCGCCGACGCCGACCCCGCGCTCGTGCGCACCGTCGCGTTGTCGTTTGCGGTCAGCGGCGGCGCCTGCCTCGCTGCCGCCTGGCTCGGCCTGCTCGTGGGGGCCTGGCTTGCGGCGGCGCGCTTCGCCGGCCGCCGCGTCGTCCTGCTCGGCCTCGACACGCTGCTCGCGCTGCCGTCGGTCGTCGTCGGCCTCATCGTCTACCTCGGCTTCTCGCGCAGCGGCCCGCTCGGCGCGTGGGGCATCCTCTTCACGCCGACGGCGATGGTGATCGCGCAGACGATCCTCGTCCTGCCGACCATCGCCGCGCTCTCGCACCAGGTGGTCGCCGATGCGCTGCGCGAGGGCGGCGACCAGCTGCGCTCGATGGGCGCGAGCCGGCTGGTCGCCGCGCTGCTGATGCTGCTGCACGAGCGCTGGGCCGTCGCGACGCTGCTGCTCGCCGCCTTCGGCCGTGCAATCTCCGAAGTCGGCGCGGTGATGATCGTCGGCGGCAACATCGACGGCGTCACGCGCGTGATGACGACCGCGATCGCCCTCGAGACGAGCAAGGGCGACCTGCCGCTGGCGCTGGCCCTGGGCATCGTCCTGCTCGCCGTGGTCGCGCTGATCAACGCCGTCATCGCGCTGCTCTCGCACGGGCGCGGCGTGCCGGCCGTGGAGTGGCGCTGATGGCCGAGGCGACCGGCCCGGCGTTGCTCGCGCTGCACGACGCCAGCGTGCGCTTCGGCGACGTCGTCGCCGTGCGCGACGCGAGCCTCGAGATCCGCCGCGGCGAGTCGGTCGCGATCGTCGGCGCCAACGGCTCGGGCAAGACGACGCTGCTGCGCCTGCTGCACGGCGTCCTGCCGCATTCCGGGACGCGCCGCGTCGGCGCCGCGTCGGCGCCGCAGGCCATGGTCTTCCAGCGCCCGTTCCTGCTTCGTCTTTCCGTGCGCCGCAACCTGCTCGTCGCGCTCCGGCTCGGCGCGCGCATGCTCGACGCGCGCGCCCGCGCGGCGCGCGCCGACGAAGCCCTCGCGCGCGTCGGCCTGCAGGCGCTCGCCCATCGTCCCGCGCGCGCTCTCTCGGGCGGCGAGCAGCAGCGGCTGGCGCTCGCGCGCAGCTGGTCGGTTCGGCCGGCGCTCCTCTTTCTCGACGAGCCCACCGCCAACCTCGACCCGTCGGCGAAGAAGGAGGTCGAGTCGCTGCTCGCGGGCTTCATCGCCGAAGGCGTCACGATCGTCATGAGCACGCACAACCTCGGCCAGGCCAAGCGGCTGGCGACGCGAATCGTCTACATGGACGGCGGCCGCATCGGCGCCGACCTGCCGACCGAGCAGTTCTTCGCCGAGCGGCTGGGCGGCCGGGCCGATCTGTTCCTCAAAGGCGATCTCTCGTGGTCGATCGAGTGACCGCGAGGCCGCCGCGATCCGCGACCGGGGTCGCTAGGTCGGCGCGGCGAGCGGCAGGTTGACGAGCAGGTTCTGCGGCTTGAGCTTCAGCGTCTGCTCGGCGCTCATCGCCAGGCCCAGGTAGACCGGCTTGCCGGCGACGTCGGCGCGCATCTCGAGCGGATCGGCGAAGTCGAGCCGGAACAGGCCGATCAGGCGCTCCAGGCGGTCAGGCTCGGGCGCTTCGCCGCGATAGAGGTCGTTGAGCAGCGTCGTCGCTTCCGCGTCGATCCCGACGTGCCAGCGCCACGCCGGATCGTCGATGCGCTGCACCGGCCGGATCGTCGTCGCGACGTCGAGGAAATGCGCGATCCAGCGCTCGAGCACCCGCGCCAGCGCGGTCATCCCGGAATCGCTTCGCGCCAGGGTGAAGGCGAGGCCATGACCGACGTCGTTGACGACCTCGTGGGTGAGGTCCAGGACGAAGGAGAACGGATCGGCCGCGCGCTCGAAAGCGCTCGCGTTGGCGGCGCTCAGCACGGGCAGGTCGGAGGCCTCGACCGACCCGCCGGCGACCAGGCGGCGCACGAGGTCGACGCCCGACGACGACGCGCTCGCGCGGTCGGCTGCGTCGCGATCGGCGCAGAGCACGCGTCCGTCCTGGACGGCGATGCGCTGCGTACGGTGCAGCAGCTGCGCGGCGCGCCGCTCGATCGCGCTCGCATCGACATCGAGGAGGCGCGCGACGATCGCGGCGACGACCGCATCGAGAAAGGCCGGTGGGACGGCGATCGATCCGCTCCGGACGAGCCTCAGGTAGTACGCCTCGAGACTGCCGGCCGCGACGAGGGCATCGCGGAACGCGAGGAAGACGGCGTAGTTGTCGCGCGCATCCGCGTCCGCGATCGCTGCCAGCTGGCCCGGGTCGACGTCGCATCGCGGCGCCGCGACGAGCCGCTCGTGCAGACGGCGCTCGTCGGCGCAGGAGTCGTCGATGAGCGCGAGCTCGGCCAGCTCGAGCATCGGCCGCAGGAAATCGTCCGAGGGCGCGAGCCAGCGGGGATCGTGCGTCGTCGCGGCCGCGACCGAGCCGCTGCTGTCGCCTGGGGTCATGGCGCGATTATTGGCGCCGCGTCGCCGCATAAACTCGACCGATGCATGTCATCGGTTTTTGCGGCTACTCGGGCTCCGGCAAGACGACGCTCGTCGAGCAGCTCATCGTCCGCCTGCGCCTTGCAGGCCAGCGCGTCTCGGTCGTCAAGCACGCGCACCACGACTTCGACATCGACCACGAGGGCAAGGACTCGTGGCGCCATCGCCAGGCCGGCGCGTTCGAGGTGGTGATCGCGTCGAACCGTCGCCTCGCCAAGATCCGCGAATATCCCGCGATCGAGGAGCCGACGTTCGACCAGCTGGTCGCCGAGCTCGTCGAATGCGACTGGGCGCTCGTCGAAGGCTTCAAGCACGCGCCGCTGCCGAAGATCGAGGTGTGGCGCGCGCAGACGGGCAAGCCGGCGCAGTACCCGTTCGATCCCTTCGTGATCGCGCTCGCCACCGACAGCGAGGCGTCGCTCCCGGCGCCGACCGGCTTGCCGGTCTTTCACCTCGACGACGTCGACGGCGTCGCCGCCTTCATCCTCGCGCAGGAAGCACGCTGCCGCTACGAGCCGATCGGCTGAGCGGGCGGCGCTCTCTCAGGCGATGCGCGCCATGTCGCGCGTCGTCGTCGGGCCGGCGCGTCGCTCGATCTCCGACAGCAGCGGCTTGTTCCAGCCGAGCATGAACATCGCCTCGGCGACGATGAACATCGGCGCGACCACGAGGCCGATGACGTCGTCGACGAAGGCGGGCTTCCTGCCTTCGTACCAGTGGCCGATGAACTGGATGACCCAGCCCACGGCGAAGAACCCGAAGCCCCAGCCGAGCCACACCGGGACGCTGCCGCCGGACGCCTGCTGACCGAGCCAGAGCAGGGCGGCGACGACGACGCTGGAGACGATGCCGAGGACGGCGCTGCCGCGCGTCACGTACCAGATGGCGGCGAGCGCGAAGAGGACCCACGCCGGCGTCAACACCAGGTCGCCGGCCGCCAGCGAAGGCCGCGCCAGCAGCACGCCGATCGAGAACACGATCATCGGCACGCCGACGAAGTGGCTGACGATGTTGCGGCGGTCGCGGTGGTACGCAGCGTACTGGGCGAGGAGCTCGGTGGCAGTGCGCATGGCAGGCCTCGAAGGAGCGATGAGGCCAATGGTAGGACAACTCGCCACGGCGGCACCCCCCGCGCCTGCATGTCCCTGCGCCCGGCCGTGAGCGACCGCACGGACGCCTGCCCGCGCGCCCCCGGCTTGCCTGACACACGGGCAGCCTCTCGGCCGACAGGCGGGCGCCGGACGCAGGGGATAGCATCCATCGACCAACGTCGGGGAGTACGACATGCGCATGGACGGCCAGGAAGAGAGCAGCAACGTCGAGGACGTCCGCGGCATGAGCGGTGGCGGCGGCGGTTTCGGCATCGGCGGCCGCGGCATCGGCCTCGGCGGGATCGCGGTCGCGGTCATCGCCGGCTGGATCTTCGGCATCAACCCGCTCACGCTGCTCGGCATGATGGGCGGCAGCGACGGCGGCGGGCAAGTCGTCCAGCACCAGGGCCCGGCGCCGGCGCCGCCGGCGAACGACACCGGCGCCAAGTTCGTGTCGCAGGTGCTGCGCAGCACCGAGCAGGTGTGGACCGACGTCTTCCGCGAGTCGGGACGCACCTACCAGGCGCCCAAGCTCGTTCTCTTCTCGGGCAGCTTTCCGACGGCGTGCGGCCAAGGGCAGTCGGCGATGGGTCCGTTCTACTGCCCGAGCGACCAGAAGGTCTACATCGACCTGCGCTTCTATAAGGTCCTCGAGCAGCGCCTCGGCGCGCCGGGCCAGTTCGCGCAGGCGTA
>DATIDZ010000255.1:0-5611 GCA_035456045.1 Caldimonas sp. | reverse complement strand
GCGAGCGGGCTGGTCCGGGTGACCATGCGGATCCCTGGGGTGCCTTCAGGCCGGCGCGCGCGCGTCGCGCAAGCGGCGATAGCGGCGGATCAGCGCGTTGGTCGAGCTGTCGTGGCCGAGCGCGGGCTCGCTCTTGCTCTCGAGCTCGGGAATCGTCCGCAGCGCCAGCGTCTTGCCGAGCTCGACGCCCCACTGGTCGAACGAATCGATGCCCCACACCGTTCCCTGAACGAAGACACTGTGCTCGTAGAGCGCGACCAGCGCGCCGAGCACGGCCGGCGTCAGCCTCTCGGCAAGCAGCGTGTTGGTGGGCCGGTTTCCGGCGCAGACGCGGTGCGGCACCAGCTCGGACGCCGTGCCTTCGGAGGCGACCTCGGCGGCGGTCTTGCCGAACGCGAGCGCCTCGGTCTGCGCGAACAGGTTCGACATCAGGAAATCGTGCTGGCGGCCGAGCGGATTGAGCGGCTGGGCGAAGCCGATGAAATCGCACGGGATGATCCTCGTCCCCTGGTGGATCAGCTGATAGAACGAGTGCTGGCCGTTGGTTCCCGGCTCGCCCCAGAGCACCGGCGCCGTGTCGACGCCGACGCCGACGCCGTCCATGCGGACGTGCTTGCCGTTGCTTTCCATCGTCAGCTGCTGCAGGTACGCGGGCAGACGCTTCAGGTACTGCTCGTACGGCAGGACGGCGAGCGTCGTCGCGCCGAGGAAGTCGGTGTTCCAGACTGCGAGCAGGCCGAGCAGCGCCGGCATGTTCTGCTCGATGGGCGCGCTCCTGAAATGCTCGTCCATGGCGCGGAAGCCGCCGAGCATTGCGGCGAAGTTCTGGCGCCCGATCGCGATCAGCGTCGACAGGCCGATCGCCGAGTCCATCGAATAGCGACCGCCCACCCAGTCCCAGAAGCCGAACATGTTCGCCGCGGCAATGCCGAATTTCTGCACACCCTCGGCGTTGCTCGAGACGGCGACGAAGTGCTTGGCCACCGCCTTGTCGTCGCCGAGCTGCGCCACGACCCAAGCGCGCGCGGCGTGGGCATTGGTCAGCGTCTCGAGCGTCGTAAAGGTCTTCGAGCAGACGATGAAGAGCGTCTCGGCGGCGTCGAGGTCGCGCGTCGACTCGACCAGGTCGGTGCCGTCGACGTTTGAGACGAAGCGCAGGGTGAGCGTGCGGTCGCTGTAGAAGCGCAGCGCCTCGTACGCCATGACCGGCCCGAGGTCGGAGCCGCCGATGCCGATGTTGACGACGTTCCTGATCCGCTTTCCGGTGTGGCCGAGCCAGTTGCCGGTGCGCACCGACTCGGCGAACGCGCCCATCCCGTCGAGGACGGCATGGACCTGGGCGACGACGTCGACGCGGTCGACCGCGAGGCGGGCACCCTTGGCCATGCGCAGCGCCACATGCAGCGCCGGCCGCTGCTCGGTCGCGTTGATCGCATCGCCGCGGAACATCGCGGCGATGCGCTCGGAGAGGCCGCATGCGGTTGCCAGGGCAACGAGGCGGCGCATCGTCTCGTCGGTGACGCGGTTCTTCGAGTAGTCGAGGTACAGGCCCGCGGCCTCGACGACGAGGCGCTCGCCACGCCCGGGGTCCTCGGCGAACAGGTCTCGGAGATGGCGCTCGCCGACCTCGGCGCGATGCGCGACCAGCGCCTGCCACTCGGTCCGATCGACGAGCAGCCCGCCTTCGCCCTCTCCGGCTCGCGGCAGGAGGTTGGCGTGAGGGTAGTCGCTGCGGCTCATCACTTCGCCGTCGCCCCGCTCAGCTGCGCCTTCTTGCCGGCGATGCCGGCGAGCAGGCTCTGCCACGACTTGGCGAACGACGCACCGCCTTCCTGCTGCAGCCGATCGGCGAGCGCGCCGACGTCGATGCCGAGGGCACGGAACTCGGCGATCACCTGCTCGGCGTCGCCGCCGTCGAGCGGCATCGGCGCGCCGACCTTGCCGTGCTCGGCGAACGCTTCGAGCGTCTTGTCGGGGATCGTGTCGATCGTGTCGGGCGCGGCGAGCGCCTCGACGTAGAGCGTGTCGGGCGCCTCCGGGTCCTTCGTGCCGGTGCTCGCCCACAGCAGGCGCTGCGGATGCGCACCGGCGGCGGCGAGCTCTTGCCAGCGCGGCGAGGCGAGAAGCTCGCGGTACGCCCTGTAGGTGCGCTTCGCGATCGCGATGCCGAGCCGGTTGCGCTGCGCCGGCGGCACCTGGTCCTTGACCGCGACGTCCCAGCGACTGACGAAGAGCGACGCGACCGACTCGACCTTCGGGTCGAGCCCGCGGGCGATGCGACGCTCGATGCCGCGCAGATACGCCTCGGCCGAGGCGAGGTACTGCTCGCGCGAGAACAGCAGCGTGACGTTGATCGGCACGCCGGCGAAGATCGACGCCTCGATCGCCTCGACGCCGGCCTTCGTGCCCGGGATCTTGATGTAGAGGTTCGGCCGCGCAGCCGCCGCGTGCAGCCGCGCCGCGGCCTCGGTCGTCATTTTCGCGTCGTCGACGAGGAGCGGCGAGACCTCGAGCGAGACCCAGCCGTCGATCCCGCCGGTCTTGTCGTGGATCGGCCGGAAGAGGTCGGCGGCCCGCGTCAGGTCGCGCAGCGCGAGCTGGGTGAAGAGATCCTCGCCGGAGCGGCCGGCGTCCGCAAGCTCGGCGATCTGCGGGTCGTATGCGTCGCCTTTGCCGATGGCATGCTCGAAGATTGTCGGGTTCGACGTCAGCCCGGTGATCGAGAGATCGCCGATGTAGCGCGCGAGGGTGCCGTCGTCGAGCATCTTGCGCGTGATGTTGTCGATCCACAGGCTCTGGCCGAGAGCGTGCAGACGTTCGGTGTTGACGTTCATGGCGGGGTCTCCTGGAGGGCGTCGAGCCGCGGCGCAAGGGCGGGCTCGAGCAGGTCGCCGATGCGGTCGACGGCGATGTCGGCGGGCGGATAGCGGTTGATGCTGGCCGGGTCTCGCGCGTAGTGGCCCTGGCGCGGAAAGACGGTGACGAGGCGCCCGCCGAGGGTCTCCTTCATCGCCGTCAGCACGCGCTGCTTGTCGTCGACCATGACGTAGCGGCGTGCCGGGTAGCAGCGCTCGACGGCGTCGAGCATCCGCTCCTTGTGGACGTAGATCAGGACGCGGCCGGCGGCGGCGTCCCACAGTCCCGAGCGCTTCACCTTGCGCGGCTGGAAGACGACGTCGCCGTCGGAGAGGATCACCGTCGGCCCCAAGCGGCCGAGCCGCGCGACGACGTCGAGCGCGCGCGGGTAGAGGCGCTCGGCGAACGGGTAGTCGATCAGGAAGGTCGAGAGCGAGAGCAGCCGGTGCGCGGCGGCGTCGTCGGCCTCGACGGCGGCGCGATAGCGCTGGAGGGCGCCCAGGTAGTCCGCGTAGCCGAGCTCGGTTCGCAACGCCTCGAACGCGACCCAGTAGCGGTCCGAGCTTTCGACGCCGAACTCGCGCTCGAGATGCTCGCGCAGGTCGGCGATGATGCGGTCGTTGTCGAGCAGCGTGTTGTCGACGTCGAGCAGGACGACGAGCGGTGCGCGGGAAGCGGCGAGCGAGGCGACGTTCATCGTGGCCTTCACGGTGGGCAAGGCGCGGGTCTTGGCTCGGGCAGCGGGTTGTGCCAGCCGCCGTCGCCGGCGGCCAAGGCGTCTGCGGCTGCCGGACCCCACGTGCCCTGCGCGTACGGCAGGCATGGCGCGTGGTCGACAAGCGCTCGGTCGACCACCGCCCACGCCGCCTCGACGGCGTCCTGGCGGGTGAAGAGCGACCCGTCGCCGGCCATGGCGTCGCCGAGCAGCCGCTCGTAGGTCTCTTCCTCGCCGCCGAAATCCTCGCAGAGCCAGAGCTCGCGCTGCTCGCCGACGAAACCGTGCCCCGGTCGCTTGATGCGAGCGGCGAGCGCGACCGCCGATCCCGGCTGCAGCTTGAAGCGGACGTGGTTGGCGCCCCCCGGATCGACGGGCGTGTCGTCGAACAGCCGCTGCGGCGGCGCCTTCAGTCGCACGAGCACCTCGACCGCCGTCGTCGGCAGGCACTTGCCCGCGCGCAGCAACCAAGGCACGCCCGCCCAGCGCCACGAGTCGATGAAGAGGCGCAGGGCGCAGAAAGTCTCGACGTCGGAATCGACGGCGACGTCCCTTTCCTGTCGATAGCCGGCGTACTGGCCGCGCACGACATCGTCCGGCGCGAGCGGCCGCATCGCCTGGAAAACCCCGGCCTTCTCGGCGTGCACGGCGGCGAAGCCGCGGGCCGCAGGCGGCTCCATCGCCAGCAGGGCGACGATCTGGAACAAGTGGTTCTCGACCACGTCGCGCAGCGCCCCGGCGCTTTCGTAAAAGGCGCCGCGCGCGCCGATGCCGAAATTCTCGGCGAGCGTGACCTGCACGCTGGCGATGTGGTCGCGGTTCCAGATCGGCTCGAGGAACGAGTTGGCGAAGCGGAAGTAGAGGAGGTTCATGATCGCCTCCTTGCCGAGGTAGTGGTCGATCCGGAAGATCGACGACTCGGGAAAGACGCTGTGCGTCACCGTGTCGAGCTCGACCGCCGAGGCGAGGTCGCGGCCGAACGGCTTTTCGACGATGACGCGCGCATCGCCGGCGAGCCCGGCGGCGCCAAGACTCCGGATCACCGTCTCGAACAAGGCCGGAGGGATGGCGAGGTAATGCGCCGGCCGCGCCGCGCTGCCGAGCGCCGCCTTCAGGCGCGTGAAGGTCTCGGGCCGGATGTAGTCGCCGCTGACGTAGCCGACCAGCGAAAGCAGGCGGTCGAAGGCCGCCGCATCGTCGATGCCGCCCGCGTGCTCGAGGCTGTCGCGCACGCGGGCCTGCACCTGCGTGGCGTCGAGCGACGTCGAGGCGACACCGATGACCGGCACCGTCAGCGCCTTCTTCCTCACCATTGCGTAGAGCGCTGGCAGGATCTTCTTGTGCGCCAGGTCACCGGTGAAGCCGAAGACGACGAGGGCGTCGGACCGCGCACCACCGCCGTCACGACCCGGGCGGACGGCTGCGCTCACGGCGTGCCCCCGCCCTTCTTCTCGACGTGGCCGCCGAACTCGTGGCGCATCGCGGACAGCACCTGGTTGGCGAAGTCGGCCTCGCCGCGCGACGTGAAGCGCTCGTACAAGGCCGCGCTCAGAACGTGAACGGGCACCGCCTCGTCGATCGCCGCCTCGAGGGTCCAGCGGCCCTCGCCCGAATCGGAGACGCGGCCGCCGTAGGCAGCGAGTTCGGCGTCCTGGTGCAGGGCGTCGGCCGTGAGGTCGAGCAGCCACGAGCCGATGACGCTGCCGCGCCGCCAGACCTCGACGATCTCCGGCAGGTTCAGCTCGTACTGATAGAACTCCGGGTGGCGCAGCGGCGTCGTCTCGGCGTCGATCGCGTGCTCGCGCTTGCCGACGTCGGCGTTCTTCAGGATGTTGAGGCCTTCGGCGTATGCCGCCATGAGTCCGTACTCGATGCCGTTGTGGACCATCTTGACGAAGTGGCCGGCGCCGTGCGGGCCGCAATGCAGGAAACCCTGCTCGGCGCTCGCCGGCGCACCGGCGCGGCCGCGGGTTCGCGGCGCGGTCTTGACGCCGGGCGCGAGCGCCACGAAGATCGGCGTAAGGCGGGCGACGACGTCGG
>DATIDZ010000254.1:0-3156 GCA_035456045.1 Caldimonas sp. | reverse complement strand
GCTCGATCAGCTTCTTGAGGCTGGCCGTGCGCATCTCCGCGCCGCGCAGGATCGCCTCGGCGCGCTCGACCTGCACAGCGCCGTGCGCGGCGATGCGCTGCTGCTGCTCGACCGCCTGCGACAGGCGCTGGATGAAGCCCTGGTAGCAGCGCACGAGCTCGATCTTGCCTTCGCGGCAGAACTGCGTGCTCCAGCGCTGCTCGTACTCGCGGCGGTAGGCGACGAGCTGCTCGGCCTGCGCCTCGGCGGCGCGCCGCGCGGTCTCCGCCTTCAGCTGCTCGGCGAGCGCGTCGTAGCGCTGCCGCTCCGCTTGCGCGAGCAGGAGGGCGAGGGGCTGGAGGTCGTCGTTCATCGGGAAGGCCGGGAGGAAGAAGGGCGATCGATCAGGCGGCGAGCACCGCGTGCAGGAAGGCCAGGCTGTCGTCGAGACGCGCCGGCTCGGCCATGTTCTGCTGCAGCAGGCGCGTCATCGGCTCGTGCAGGCGAACAGCGAGGTCGAGCTCGGCGTCGTGGCCGGGCGCGTAGGCGCCGAGCTGGATCAGGTCGCGCGCCTTCTGGTGGCGTGCGTGCAGCTGGCGGAAGCGCCGCGCCGCCTCGAGGTGCGGCGCCGTCGCGACGTTGGTCATCACCCGCGAGACCGAGCGCTCGATGTCGATTGCCGGATAGTGGCCTGCCTCGGCGAGCTCGCGCGAGAGGACGATGTGGCCGTCGAGGATGCCGCGCGCGGCATCGGCGATCGGATCGTTGGGATCGTCGCCTTCGGAGAGCACCGTGTAGAACGCGGTGATCGAGCCGCCGCCGGCGACGCCGTTGCCGCTGCGCTCGACAAGCTGCGGCAGGCGCGCGAAGCAGCTCGGCGGATAGCCCTTGGTTGCGGGCGGCTCGCCGATGGCGAGCGCGATCTCGCGCTGCGCCATCGCGTAGCGCGTCAGCGAATCCATCAGCAGGAGGACGTTCTTGCCGCGGTCGCGGAAGTGCTCGGCGATCACGGTCGCGTAGTTCGCGCCCTGCATCCGCACCAGGGGCGGCGCATCGGCGGGCGCGGCGACGACGACGGAGCGGCGGATGCCGTCCTCGCCCAGGATGTCCTCGATGAACTCCTTGACCTCGCGGCCGCGCTCGCCGATGAGGCCGACGACGATCACGTCGGCGGCCGTGTAGCGCGCCATCATGCCGAGCAGGACGCTCTTGCCGACGCCGGTGCCGGCGAAGAGGCCGATGCGCTGGCCCCGGCCGACGGTGAGCATCGCGTTGATCGCGCGCACGCCGGTGTCGAGCGGCGTTCGCACCGGGTCCCGGTCCATGGCGTTGATCGGCCGGCGCGTCACCGGCTCGTCGTGCACCTGGGCAAGCGGTCCCTTGCGGTCCATCGGCTGGCCCTGCGAGTCGACGACGCGTCCGAGCAGCCCGTCGCCGACCGGAAGGTGCAGCGTGCGATCGACGGTGCGCCGCCACGGATGACGCGCGGTGCCGAGCTTCATCGGCCGCACCGGCGAAGGCCGCGGCACGACGAGCGCGCCGCTCGACAGGCCGTGCACGTCGCCGGTCGGCATCAGGTAGGCGCGGTCGCCGGAGAAGCCGACGACCTCGGCGATCACCGGCGGCGTGGCGTCGGCGGCGCGGCCGTCCTGGTGGATCTCGCACACCGAGCCGACCGGGACGCGGATCCCCGCCGCCTCGAGGACGAGACCGGTGACGCGAACGAGGCGGCCCTGCGTCTCGAGCGGCAGCGGCTCGGCGGTCGCGGCCTGCAGGTCGGCGAGGTAGCGCCTCCACTTCGACGTCACGGTCGAAGCGGCGGGGCGCAGCGCAGACGGGTCTGCCGAGAGCGCGTCGCTCGCCTCGCCACGAGCGAAGGAAGCGGCCTGTGCGTCAGGCATCGCCGCCGTCCTTCGCTTCGCCGGGCGGTGGCGAAGCGGCGCCAGGCGTCGTGTCCTGCCACGGCAGGTCGCTGCCGAGCGACGCGACGGCTCGGCGCCAGCGCTCGTCGATGGTCGCGTCGACGAGGCCGATGTCGGATTCGAGGCGGCAGCCGCCTCGGGCGATCTGCGGGTCGGCGACCAAGCGCGCGCCGCGCGCCGCGATCGCCTCGGCCGAGCCGAGGACGACGAGCGCGTAGTCGTCGGGATGAACCCGCAGCACGATGTGGCGCGCGCTCAGCAGCAGCGCGTCGAGTGCCTGCTCGGCGACCTGCGTGACGCAGTCGGGCCGGGTCGCGAGCTCGCTGCGCAGCACCTGGCGCGCGAGCGCCGTGGCCGTCGCGGCGAGCGCGCGCGCCATCTCCTGCTGGAGCGCGTCGAGCTGCTCTCCGACCGAGCGGACCAGCGTGCCGACCTGCGTCGTCGTCTGGCTCGCGAAGCTCTGCTTGAACCCTTCGAGCGCGACGAGTCCGTCGCGGTAGCCGTCCTGGTAACCCGACTGGCGCGCGGCGCGCAGCTGCTGCGCGTGCAGCTCCGCCGGATCGAGCGGCGCCTCGGCCTCGCGTCCCGGCGGCGCGGATGCGCGCGTCGCGCCGGCCGAGACGTCGCCGAACGACCACGACTCGAACGAGCTGAGCTCCTCGCGCGGGATGAAGCGCGAGTACACGTCGCGCGGCGCGGCGCGGCCGCCGTCTGTCGGCGCCGGAACGGGACGCGGCTTGCTCGATGTCATCGGACGCATGTCGGCGGCTCAGAGGAAGTCGTCGCCGCTGCCGCCGCCGATCACGAGCTGGCCTTCTTCGGCCAGGCGTCGCACGACCTTGAGCAGCTCCTTCTGCTCGGCCTCGACCTCGGAGACGCGCACCGGGCCGCGGCCGTCGAGCTCTTCCCTGAGCGTCTCGGCGGCGCGCGTCGACATGTTCTTGAGAATGCGGTCGCGCAGCTCGGGCTTGGCGCCCTTGAGCGCGACGACGAGCGATTCCGACTGGACTTCCTTCAGCAGCGCCTGGATGCCGCGGTCGTCGACCAGCATCAGGTCGTCGAAGGTGAACAGGTTGTCCATGATCCGCTGGGCGAGGTCGTTGTCGGCCTCGCGGATGTAGTCGAGCGCCGCGGTCTCGATGCTGGTGCCGAGCAGGTTGATCATCTCGGCCGCGGTCTTCACGCCGCCGAGCGGCGCCATGCGCGCCTGCTCGCCGCCGCTGACCATGCGGCCCATCACCTCGCTCAGGTCCTT
>DATIDZ010000253.1:0-3421 GCA_035456045.1 Caldimonas sp. | reverse complement strand
AGCGCGCGTTCGAGGCCATCCCGGCGGATCTCTACGACGCGGCGCGCTCGTGCGGCCTGTCGCGCTGGCGCACGCTCTGGCGGATCGAGCTGCCGCTGGCGTGGCGTGGCATCCTGAGCGGCCTCATCATGACCGTCGCGCACACGCTCGGCGAGTTCGGCGTCGTGCTCATGGTCGGCGGCAGCATTCCCGGCGAGACCAAGACGGTCGCGATCTCGATCTACGACCGGGTCCAGGCGTTCGACCTGCAGGCCGCGGGGTCGATGTCGGCGATCCTGCTCGGCGCCTCGCTCGCGACGCTGCTCGCGACGGTGTGGCTGACGCGGACCCGGCCTTCGCTCCGCAGGCCATGAAGCGCCGCGCCGCCCGATGCTGAACGTCCGTCTCGCGCAGCGTTCTCCGATCCCGCTCGACGTCGAGCTGCAGTGCGGCCCCGGCGAGCTGCTCGCCCTCGTCGGCCCGTCGGGAAGCGGCAAGACGAGCGTGCTGCGCGCCATCGCCGGGCTGATGCCGATTGCCGACGGCCGGGTCGCGATCGAGGACGAGCTCTGGCTCGACAGCGCGCAGCGCATCGACGTCCCCGCCGAGCGACGTCGGATCGGCATCGTCTTCCAGCACTACGCGCTCTTTCCCCACCTCAGCGCGCTCGCCAACGTCAGCCTGGCGCTGCCGCACGGCGCGGCGCGCGACACGGCGCTGCGGCTCTTGAGCGACATGCAGCTCGACGGCCTCGCCGAGCGGCGCCCGAACGAGCTCTCCGGCGGCCAGCGCCAGCGCGTCGCGCTGGCGCGCGCGCTCGCGAGATCGCCGAAGCTGCTCCTCCTCGACGAGGCGTTCTCGGCCGTCGACCAGCCGACGCGCCAGGCGCTCTACGACGAGCTCGTCAAGCTGCGCGAACGCGTCGGCATCCCGATCGTGATGGTCACGCACGACCTGCGCGAGGCCCGCCTCCTGGCCGATCGCCTGTGCATCCTCGAAGGCGGCTCGACGCTGCAGGACGGCCCGCCCGAGTACGTGCTGTCGCGGCCGCGCAATGCGCACGTGGCGGCGCTGGTCGGCCTGCGCGACATCCACTCGGGCATCTTTCACACCTTGTCCGATGGCGGCGCGGCCGCGCGGCTGCGCTGGGGCGACGGCGAAGGCATTGACCTGACGACGGTCGACAAGGGCCGCATCGACGACGGCACCCCCGTGCGCTGGGTGATCGCCGGCGAGTACGTGCACCTGCACCTCGAACCGCCCGACGGCGTCAACGTCGTCGCCTGCGTCATCGAGCGGGCCCACCGGCTCGGCGACATCACGACGCTGGCGTGCCGGTCGATCGCGCCGCCGAACGCGCTGGTTCACGTCGAGGTGACGACCCGGCAGGCGCGCGACGGCGCGATGGCGGCGCAGCGGCCGGTCTACCTGCAGCTCGATCCCGAGGGCATCCACATCATGCCGACGCGCGCTCGAGGCGCCTGAGCGGCACCGCGTCGAATGCCGAGGGACGACGACGATCGGCCAAGGCGCCGACGGCCTGCGACGATCGGCTAGGGCGCCGAGGGCCGGTCGCGTTCCACCAGCGCCAGGTACTCGTCGATGGTGCCCCCGGCGAGCGGCTTGGCCATCACGCGCAGGAGGTTCGTCCTCTTGCCCATCGCCAGCGGCCCGCGCTCGCGCACCTGCACATAGCCGCAGCGCAGCCAGAAGCGCTCGGCCTTGGCGTTGCCCTGGACGACGCCGAGGCGCAGCCACAGCGCGCCCTGTCCGACCATCCAGCGCTCGAGCTGGCGATAGAGCGCGTGAGCGACGCCGCTACCGTGCAGCGCCGAGGCGACGATGAACAGGCCCACGTGCCAGACATGCGGCCGGATGAAGTCGCCGACGACGGTGGCGACGCCGATCAGCGCGCCGTCGCCGTCGAAGAAGCCGAGCAGCGTCATGACGCGGTACGGCATGCCGGCGGGCGGCACGTCGGCGAACTCGTTCTTCGCCTCGTCGGGGCGCGGGGCTTCGCCGTTGACGGCGACGAAGTATTCGGGATTGCGCTCGAAGAAGCGCTGCACCCCGGCGATGTCGCCCTCGCCGAGCTCGCGCATCGCGTAGCCTGCGTCGTCTGCCGTCATCACTGCCTCCTCGAGGGCGCAGGGCCCGGCTCAGCGCTGGCGCGGATCGAGCGCGTCGCGCAGGCCGTCGCCGAGCAGGTTGAACGAGAGCACGAGCAGGAAGATCGCCAGCCCCGGCCAGATCGCCATCCACGGCGCGTTGTCGACGTAGTTCTTGGCGGTGTTGAGCATGCTGCCCCAGCTCGGCGCCGGCGGCTGCTGGCCGAGGCCGAGGAACGACAAGCTCGCCTCGGCGATGATCGCCGCGGCGATCGCCAGCGTCGCCTGCACGATCACCGGCGCCAGGATGTTCGGCAGCACCTGGCGCCAGGCGATCCGAAACGGCCGGTTGCCGAGCGCGCGCGCCGCCTCGATGTAGTCCTCGACCTTGACGTTGATCACCGCGCCGCGAGTCAGCCGGGCGAAGATCGGCGTCGCCGAGACGCCGATCGCGATCATCGCGTTGGTGAGGCTCGGCCCGAGGAAGGCGGCGAGGGCGATCGCCAGGATTAGGAACGGGCAGGCGAGGAAGGCGTCGATGAGGCGCGAGACGCAAGAGTCGACCCAGCCGCCGATGAAGCCCGCCGCCAGACCGATCGGCACGCCGAGCAGGAGCGAGATCGAGACCGAGACGACGCCGGCGAGGATCGACGCCTGCGTGCCCCAGACGACGCGCGACAGCACGTCGCGGCCGATCTCGTCGGTGCCGAACCAGTGCTCGGCGCTCGGCGCCTTGCGGATCGCGCCCCAGCTCGTCGCGATCGGGTCCTGCGGCGCGATCCAGCCGGCGAAGACGGCGAGGACGACGAAGCCGATCACGACCGCGAGGCCGAACATCGCGGCGCGCCGGCGGCGGAGCTTGCGCCAGGCGCGATGCCACGGCCCGTCGGGCAGCGGCTTGCGCTCGGCGCGGCCCGGGACGGGGGAGAGCACCGCCGCCATCAGCCGCGCAGCCTCGGGTTGAGCGCGAAGTACGCCAGGTCGGCGACGAGGTTGAGCGCGATGTACGTCGTCGCCGTCACGAGCACCACGCCCTGCACGACCGCGTAGTCGCGGTTGAAGACCGCGTCGACGATCAGCTTGCCGAAGCCGGGGATGGTGAACACCTGCTCGGTCAGCACCGCGCCGGACAGCAGCGTGCCCAGCTCCAGCGCGCCCAGCGTGATCACCGGCGTCAGCGCGTTGCGCAAGGCGTGCTTGAGCACCACCGTCTTCTCGTCCAGGCCCTTCGCGCGCGCGGTGCGCACGTAGTCGGCCGACAGCACCTGCAGCATCGCGCTGCGCGTGTGCCGCATCAGCACCGCCGCGATCGCGTTGCCCAGCACGAAGGCCGG
>DATIDZ010000252.1:0-2879 GCA_035456045.1 Caldimonas sp. | reverse complement strand
GTTTCGCTGCGCCCGCAATTGCTCGGCGAATTTATCGGGCAACGAGCGGTACGCGACAATCTCAAGGTCTTCATCCAGGCTGCGCGCGAGCGGCAGGAAGCGCTGGATCACGTGCTGCTGTTCGGCCCGCCCGGCCTGGGCAAGACCACGCTTGCGCACATCCTCGCTCGCGAGATGGGCGTGAACCTGCGGCAGACCTCCGGCCCGGTACTCGAGCGGCCGGGCGACCTGGCGGCGCTCCTCACCAACCTCGAGCCGCGCGACGTCCTCTTCATCGACGAGATCCATCGCCTGTCGCCGGTCGTCGAGGAGATCCTCTATCCGGCGCTCGAGGACTACCAGATCGACATCATGATCGGCGAGGGGCCGGCGGCGCGCTCGATCAAGCTCGAGCTCGTGCCGTTCACGCTGATCGGCGCGACGACGCGCGCCGGCATGCTGACCAACCCGCTGCGCGATCGCTTCGGCATCGTCGCCCGGCTCGAGTTCTACAGCGCCGAGGAGCTCGCGCAGATCGTTCGCAGGTCCGCCGGCCTGCTCGACGTGCCGCTCGACGCCGAGGGCGGCTTCGAGATCGCGCGTCGCTCGCGCGGCACGCCGCGCGTCGCCAACCGGCTGCTGCGCCGCGTGCGCGATTTCGCCGACATGAAGGGCGACGGCACCATCACCAAGCCGCTCGCCGACAAGGCGCTGGCGATGCTCGACGTCGACCTGCACGGCCTCGACGTGATGGACCGAAAGCTCCTCGAGGCCGTGATCCACCGCTTCGACGGCGGCCCGGTCGGCCTCGACAACGTCGCCGCGGCGATCGGCGAGGAGCGCGACACGATCGAGGACGTGATCGAGCCGTTCCTGATCCAGCAAGGGTTCCTGCAGCGGACGCCGCGCGGCCGGGTCGCGACGCTCGCCGCCTACCGCCACCTCGGCGTCGCGCCGCCGAAGAGCACCGGCGGGCTGTTCGCCGAGACCTAGATCAGGTCTTCGTGGAGGAGGCGGCCGTAGTGGACGGCCGACGTCGCGCCGAAGCGCTTCGCGATCTCGGTGACCTTGGCCACCTGCGCCTCGTCGGGCGAGTAGACGACGACCCAGCCCGCGCCTTCGCCCGCCAGCGTCATGTAGCGGCGCATCAGGTTGATCTCGTAGCCGAAGCCGGCCGCGCCGCTGGCGTTGCGCATCATCTCCCGCAGGTCGGGGAAGAGCTCGGCCGAGGTGAAGACGAGGATGTCGGCGGCGCCGAAGCCGGCGTCGCGCGCCGCCTGCGCCGCCTCGCCTGCGGTCTTGTCGTCGGCAAACGCCAGGACGGCGTGTCCCACCGGGTTGAAGGCGCCCAGCGACTCCTGCAACTCGCCCTTCGTCATCCGCTTGCTCATCACGCCTCGCTGCTCGGTTTGCCCTTCTCTGCAGTGTAGATCGACCGCCTCTTCAGTGCAGCGTGCAGCTCGCCGACGAAGCCGCGCCGGAAGGCGACGACGCACACCACGAAGATGACGCCGATGATGACCGTGACCCACTCGCCGACGCGGTCGGAGAGCAGGTTCTGCAGGCCGATGATCGTGAAGGCGCCGAGCACCGGGCCGGCGAACGTGCCCATGCCGCCGAGCAGCGTCATCAGGACGACCTCGCCCGAGAGCGACCAGTGCGCGTCCGACAGCGTCGCGAAGCCGAGCACGAGCGTCTTGAGCGAGCCGCCCAGGCCGGCGAGCGCAGTCGAGAGGACGAAGGCGAGGAGCTTGTAGCGGTCGACGTCATAGCCGAGCGAGACGGCGCGCGGCTCGTTCTCGCGGATCGCCTTGAGCACCTGGCCGTAGGGCGAATGGACGATCCGGCGGATGAACAGGAAGACGCCGATGAAGACGGCGAGGACGACGAAGTACATGACGACGTCGTCGGGTACCGGCAGAACGCCGAACAGCTTGTCGTGCGGCGCGCCGGCGAGCGGCAGCACGCCGAGCAGCTTGCCGCGCGGAACGCCCTGCAGGCCGTCCTCGCCGCCGGTGACCGAGCGCCACTGCAGGAAGACGAAGTACGTCATCTCGGCGAGCGCGAGCGTCGTCATCGCGAAGTAGATGCCCTGGCGGCGGATGGCGATGAAGCCGACGACCAGGCCGAGCAGCGCCGAGACGGCGACGCCGGCGACGACGCCGAGCTCCGGCGGCCAGCCCTCGGAACGGACCAGCCAGCCGGTGGTGTAGGCGGCGGTCGCGAAGTAGGCCGCGTGGCCGAACGAGAGCAGGCCCGTGTAGCCGAGCAGGAGGTTGAAGGCGCACGCGAAGATGGCGTAGCAGAGCGCCGTCATCACGAACACCGGATAGAGGCCGAGGAACGGCGCGGCCACCAGCACGAGCAGGCCGGCGACCAGGCCGAGGTGGGCCAGCCGCGAGCTGTCGGGCGGGGTCGTCGCGAGCGGCGTCGCGGCGAGGGCTTGTCCGTCTGCCATCACGCCTCCTTGCCGAACAGGCCGGCGGGCCGGACCATGAGCACGATCGCCATGATCACGAAGACGACGATGCTCGAGGCTTCCGGGTAGAACACCTTGGTCAACCCCTCGACCAGGCCGAGCGCGAGGCCGGTGAGGATCGAGCCCAGGATCGACCCCATGCCGCCGATGACGACGACGGCGAAGACGATGATGATCAGGCTCGACCCCATCAGCGGCGTCACCTGGATGATCGGCGCCGCGAGGACGCCGGCGATCGCGGCGAGCGCCGCCCCCCCGGCGTAGGTGAGCGTCACCATGAGCGGCACGTTGATGCCGAATGCCTGCACCAGCGCCGGATTCTCGGTGCCGGCGCGCAGCGTCGCGCCCAGGCTCGTGCGCTCGATCAGGAACCAGGTGCCCAGGCAGATCGCGAGCGACGCGACGACGACCCAGGCGCGGT
>DATIDZ010000251.1:0-11493 GCA_035456045.1 Caldimonas sp. | reverse complement strand
CGCTGATCGGCACGGACCCGGAATCGGACATCGCCGTCCTCAAGATCGATCTCGACAAGCTTCCGGTGCTCGCCTTCGGCGACGTCGATCACGCGCGCGTCGGCGACGTCGTGCTGGCCATCGGCAATCCGTTCAACGTCGGCCAGACGGTCACGTCGGGGATCGTCAGTGCCCTCGGCCGCAACGCGCTCGGCATCAACACCTTCGAGAACTTCATCCAGACCGACGCGGCGATCAACCCCGGCAACTCGGGCGGCGCTCTGGTCGACGTCGCCGGCAACCTGCTCGGCATCAACACCGCCATCTTTTCGAGGACCGGCGGCAGCCTCGGCATCGGTTTCGCGATCCCGGTCAGCACGGCCCGCCAGGTGATGGACAGCCTCATCAAGGAAGGGCGCGTCACGCGCGGCTGGATCGGCGTCGAGCCGCGCGACCTGACGCCCGAGATCGCCAAGACGCTCGACCTGCCGGTCAAGCAGGGCGTCCTCATCACCGGCGTCGTCCAGAGCGGCCCGGCGAGCGAGGGCGGCGTGCGCCCGGGCGACGTCGTCGTCAAGATCGCCGGGACGCCGATCGTCAACACGCCGCAACTGCTCAACGCCGTCGCCGCACTGAAGCCGCGCGAGACCGCCACCGTCAGCGTGCAGCGCGGCGACAAGGAGCTCGACATCAAGGTCACCGTCGGCCAGCGCCCGCCGTCGCGGCCGATGGCCCTCGATCGCTAGCGAGCGGAGCGCCGCAGAGCAGCGCCCGGCCAGACTCAATCGCCGGCCGAGCCGGCGACCGACTCCGGCGCCTGGGTGTGGCGGATGAAGATCTGCGCCGCCCAGATGCCGACCTCGTAGAGGATGACCATCGGGATCGCCAGCGCCAGCTGCGAGACGACGTCGGGCGGCGTGAGCACGGCCGCGATGATGAAGGCGAGGACGATGAAGTAGGCGCGGAACGCCTTCAGCTTCTCGATGCTGACGATGCCGAGGCGAGCGAGGACGACGACGGCGATCGGCACCTCGAACGCGGCGCCGAAGGCGATGAACATCGTCATCACGAAGCTGAGGTAGGCCTCGATGTCCGGCATCGCCGACACGCTTTTCGGCGCGAAGCTCTGGATGAAGGTGAAGACCTTGCCGAAGACGAAGAAGTAGCAGAAGGCGACGCCGAGGAAGAACAGGATCGTGCTCGAGACGACCAGCGGCAGGACGAGCTTCTTCTCGTGCATGTAGAGCCCCGGCGCGATGAACGCCCACGCCTGGTAGAGCACGACGGGCAGCGCGATCAGGAACGCCGCCATCAGCGTGATCTTCATCGGCACGAGGAACGGCGAGATGACGTTGGTCGCGATCAGCGTGCCGCCCGCCGGCAGGTGGGAGACGAGCGGCGCGGCCAGCATGTCGTAGAGCGCCGCCGGACCCGGATAGAAGAAGAGCACCGCGGCGCAGACGAGCACCGCGATCGAGGCGCGGATCAGGCGGTCGCGCAGCTCGACCAGGTGCGAGACGAACGGCTGCTCGGTTCCCGCCAGCTCGTCGGGGTCCTTCTCAGCCACGGTAGACCGGCCGGGCGCCGGGCCGCCCCGAGGCCGCGCGCGCGCTCGCGACGGGCGGCGAGCGCAAGAAGCGTGTGGACCTCATGACAGGCGAGTCGGCCGGAAGCGCGCGACGCGCGCCGCGCCCGATTGCGCACGGCCGCGGATGCCGTTCTTCTGCTTGTACCACTGCGGCATCGCGCCGCGCTTCAGGCGCCAGTTCTTCTTCGGATGGCGGTACGCGGCCGGCGTCGCATAGGGGCTGTCGCTGCCGAGCGGCGGCACGGTGTCGGCCGGCGGCTGCCATGCGCTGGCGAGATCGGTCGTCGTGCGGTGCACTTCGCTCGAGACCGCCTGCTCGACGTTGCGGGCGGCGTCCTCGAACTCGGTCTTCATCTTCTTGAGCTCCTCGAGCTCGATCGAGCGATTGACCTCGGCCTTGACGTCGGCGACGTAGCGCTGCGCCTTGCCGAGCAGCGTGCCGACCGTGCGGGCGACGCGCGGCAGCTTCTCGGGGCCGATCACGATCAGCGCCACGGCGCTGATCAGGGCCAGCTTGTCGAAGCCGAAGTCGATCATGGCGCGAGAGGGGCGCGCGCGTCAGCGGCGGCGTGCGATCAGCTGCTCTTGGTCGTCTTCGTCTCGACGTCGACCGTTCCCGGGTCGAGCGTGCGCTCGGTGCCGACGCGCTGGGTCGGGGCTGCCGGGTCGGCCGGCGACGCCGTGCCGTCGCGGACGCCGTCCTTGAAGCCCTTGACGGCGCCGCCGAGGTCGCTGCCGATGTTCTTCAGCTTCTTGGTGCCGAAGATCAGCACGACGATCAGGAGCACGATCAACCAGTGCCAGACGCTGAATGAACCCATGGTGGTTCTCCGAATGAGGAACTGGCGAAGATTCTAGGTCAGCCCTTCGCCCAGGGACGCGGCCCGCCCATGACGTGAACGTGGAGGTGCTGCACCTCCTGCATCCCGTCGGCGCCGGTGTTGACGAGGGTGCGGAAGCCGTTCGTCACGCCGAGCTCCTTCATCAGCCGCGGCGCGAGCGCGAACATGCGGCCGAGCAGCGCGGTGTGCGCCTCGCCGGCCTCGTAGAAGGTCGCGATGTGCTCCTTCGGAATGACGAGCACGTGCTGCGGCGCCCACGGCGCGATGTCGTGGAAGGCGAGGATCTCGTCGTCCTCGTACGCCTTCCTGCTCGGGATCTCGCCGGCGACGATGCGGCAGAAGATGCAGCCGGGGTCTCGCTTCGTCATCGCCCCTCCTCAGGCCGGCATCGGCATCGGCGTGTTCGACGACAGGTTCAGCCAGCCGCGCGCGATGCGGTAGAGGAACCAGATCGAGATGATCGCCCAGGCGATCCAGCCGGGGATCAGGAACAGCAGCCAGAGCGGCGCGGTGACCAGGTAGAGGCCGCCGGCCCACAGCACGCTGCGGATGCGCCAGCTGAAGTGCGACTCCTGCCAGCTGCCGCGCGCGTCGTCGCGCTTGAACATGTCGAGGAAGAACGCGATCAGGAGCAGCAGCACGCTCGCCTGCACCCCGGGCAGCACGGCCCCGACCGCGACGACGGCGTGCATGAAGTAGCTGATGTGGCCGATCGTCTTCAGCTGCTGCTGATCCGGCACCTCGATGATGTCGTTCATGTCCCGTCTGCCTCTCTGGTGGTCATCTTGCGGGCGGCGAATTCCTCGAGCCCCGACTGGCCTTCGCGCCGCTCGAGCTCGGCCAGGACGTCACCCGGCGTCAGGCCGTGGCCGGCAAGCGCGATCATCGTGTGGAACCAGAGGTCGGCGACCTCGGCGACGATCCGCTTCGGATCGCCGTCCTTGCACGCCATGACGACCTCGGTCGCCTCTTCGCCGATCTTCTTCAGCACGGCGTCCTCGCCCTTGCCGAAGAGGCGGGCGACATAGCTCGACGACGGGTCCGCACCGCGGCGCGCCGCGATCACGCCGGCGAGCCGGGCCAGCGTCTCGTTGCCCTTGGCGGTGCGCTCGTCCATGTACCGCTATCTGTAGATGCGCTCCGGGTCTTTCAAGACCGGATCGACCGTCCGCCAGGCGCCGTCCTCGTGGCGCTGGAAGAAGCACGAGTGGCGGCCGGTGTGGCAGGCGATCGTCGGCTCTCCGGCAGCCGCGCCCGTCTGCTCGACCTTGAGCAGGACCACGTCGTTGTCGCAGTCGAGGCGGAGCTCCTTCACCCGCTGGACGTTGCCGCTTTCCTCGCCCTTCCTCCAGAGCCGCCCGCGCGAGCGGCTCCAGTACACCGCCTCGCCGAGCTCGGCGGTCTTCGCGAGCGCCTCGCGGTTCATGAACGCGAGCATCAGGACGTCGTTCGATCCGACCTCCTGCGCGATCGCAGGAACGAGACCGTTCGCGTCCCACTTCACCTCGTCGAGCCAGCTCATCGGTGCACCCTTCGCGCTTCGCGCTGTCCCGCCGAGCGGGAGGAGCCTTCCTTCGGGCGGGCGTGCGGAAGGCTCATCGGTTCAGTGTAGCGGCCCCCTCGGCGGCGACGCAGGTCGGCCCGCTGAATCCCTGCTCGGCGGCGAACCAGTCGAGCACGGGCAAGGTTCCGGGCAGGACCGGCGCCACGTCGACCGGCAGCGCTTGCCACGCCATCGCCTGCCCCTCGCGCATCTGCAGCTCGCCGCGCCAGGCGAGCACCTTGCAGAAGTGCAGCCGCACCCGCGCATGCGCGTAGTCCATTCGCGTGACCTGCCACGGCGCCGCCTCGACGACGTCGATGCCGAGCTCCTCGTGCAGCTCGCGCGCGAGCGCGGCGATCACCGACTCGCCTCGCTCGAGCTTGCCGCCGGGGAACTCCCACCAGCCGGCGTAGACCTTGCCGGCCGGTCGCGACGTGAGGAGAAAGCGCCCGGTCGCGTCGATCAGGACGCCGACCGCGACGTCGACGATGTCGTCGCCGCCTTCATCGGCCGCGGCGCTCACGCGTGGCGCCCTGCGTAGTCCCTGGCGAACTGGTACGCGACCCGGCCCGATCGCGAGCCGCGCTCGAGCGCCCAGACCAGCGACTCCTGGCGCGCCGCGGCGATCGCCTCGGCGCCGACGCCGAAGCCGCCCAGCCACTCGGCGACGATCGCCAGGTACTCGTCCTGGCTGAACGGATAGAAGCTCACCCAGAGGCCGAAGCGCTCGGAGAGCGAGATCTTCTCCTCGATCACCTCGCCCGGATGGACCTCGCCGTCCTCGGTGTGCCGATAGCTGAGGTTCTCCTTCATGTACTCGGGCAGGAGGTGGCGCCGGTTGCTGGTCGCGTAGATCAGGACGTTGTCGGTGCTCTGGGCGACCGAGCCGTCGAGGATCGACTTGAGCGCCTTGTAGCCCGGCTCGCCCTCGTCGAAGCTGAGGTCGTCGCAGAAGATGACGAACCGCTCCGGGCGCTCGGCGACGAGGTCGACGATGTCGGGCAGGTCGATCATGTCGCTCTTGTCGACCTCGATCAGGCGCAGCCCCTGCGCCGCGAACTCGTTGAGGCACGCCTTGATCAGCGAACTCTTGCCGGTGCCGCGCGCGCCGGTCAGCAGCATGTTGTTGGCCGCCTTGCCGGCGACGAACTGCCCGGTGTTGCGGACGATGCGCTCCTTCTGCGCGTCGACCTCGACCAGCGAGGCCAGGCGGATCGAGGCGACGTGGCGCACCGGCTCGAGCCGGCCACCGCTGCCGCCGCGCGTGCGGTAGCGAAACGCCGTCGACGCGTTCCAGTCGGGCGCCGTGAGGGGATGCGGCAGCACCGCCTCGAGGCGGCCGACGAGGGCCTCGACGCGCGCGACCAGCGCGAGGACGGCAGCGGGATCGAACGCCATGGGGGTTCCTAGGCGGCGCGGCGATCGCCGGCGTCGGCGGCAGCGCGGCGATGCGCCGCCGTGACGACGCCGTCGGCGATCGCGTAGACGCGCTCGTCGACGCCGGCGCGGATCGGGTGCATGCCGGTGAAGGCGCCGAAGGCCGGCAGCACGCCGACCTCGTCGCCGAGCCAGAAGCACGGCAGGCGCAGGTGGTCGAAGCCGCGGCCGCCGAGGCTGACGCACGGATGGAGATGGCCGGCGAGCACGTAGGCGCCACGACGCGGCCGCGGGTGATGGCAGAGCGCGAAGCCGTCGAGCTCGAACGGCTCCTCGACGACGCGCATGCCGAGAGAGGACGGCGGGTCGCCGGCGCGGTCGTCGTGGTTGCCGCGAACGAGGATCAGCTCGAGCGACGCATGCTCGCGCCGCCAGCGCGCGACCGCGCCGAGCGTCGCCGCCGCGTGCGAGCGCGCCGAATGGAGGAAATCGCCGAGAAAGACGACGCGGCGCACGCGCCAGGTCGCGATCAGCGCCGACAGCGCAGCCAGCGTCTCGCTCGTCGTGCCGCGCGGCACCGGCACGCCGAGGGCGCGAAAGCTCACCGCCTTGCCGATGTGCGCATCGGCGACCAGCAGCGTGCGGCTGGCGGCGACGAATGCGGCCTTGTCGGCAAGCAGCGTCAGCGGCCGGCCCGCGGCCAGGATCGTCGTCGTCACGGCGCTGGCCTTTCCCGCCGGGTCACGGCGCGAACAGGCGCAGCGCGACGTCGAGGTGCTCGGTCGGGCTCTTCTTGAATCCGGAGCGGGCGAACCGCTGCAGGCGACCGATCGCGAACGACGTCAGCGCCGACGCCTGCGCCTGCGCGTCGACGGTCGGCGTCTGCGAGCCGCTCGCTTCGGCGATCTGGCGCAGGCTCTGGCGCAGCTGCGACTCGATCCGCTCGAAGAACTGGTTCATCCGCGCGGTGAGGCGGTCGTTCTCGAAGACGAGCGCGTCGCCGACCATGACGCGCGTCATGCCGGGGTTCTTCTCGCCGAACTGGAGCAGCACGGCGAGCACCTTGTGGACCTGCACGCGCGCGTCGGTGTCGCGCTCGACGATCTGGTTGACGAGCGTGAAGACGCTCTGCTCGATGAACTCGATCAGTCCCTCGAACATCTGCGCCTTGCTCGCGAAGTGGCGATAGAGCGCCGCCTCGGAGACCTCGAGCTTGGCGGCGAGCGCTGCCGTCGTCACGCGCTCCGCGCCAGGCTCCTGCAGCATCGTCGCCAGCGTCTCCAGGATCTGGACGCGCCGCTCGCCGGGGCGCGGCCGCTTGCGCGGCGCCGCGACGGGCAGCGCGGCCGGCACCGTGCCGGGAACGATCGCCTCGTCGGGAAGGGGTCTGGGAGCGTCGGCCGCCGCGTCCTCGGAGTCGCCGGAAGCCCCGGCGGGCAGGTCTGAGGAGGGCGTCATCGGGGGCGTGTCAGGTGCCGGAGCGCGCCGATTTTGGCATAGAGGTAAGGCGGCTTCGGACAGATCCGGCGGGCTGTCGCGGCCGGCCGCGGACCGGCGTTCGGCCGGTCGTGCGAGGCGCCGCGAAAGCGCCCGCCGAGGTAGCGCTGCATCCAGATCGTGCGCATGCCGATCGAGCGCGCGGCCTTCAGGTGGACCAGCGTGTCCTCGACGAGGATGCAGCGGCTCGGCGCCACGCCGAGGCCGACCGCGACCCGGCGCAGCATGCGCGCGTCGGGCTTGGGCCGGAGGGCGCCGAACATCGTCATGTCCTCGATCGTGATGACGCCGTCGAAGTGGCGCAGCAGGCCGAGCGTCGTCACCACCCGCAGGGCGTAGGCGCGCGGCGCATTGGTGAGGATGAACTTGCGGCCGGAGAGCGTCGCCAGCGCAGCCCGGTCGTGGGCGCTCGTTCGCAGTCGCTCCTCGAGCCCGGGCAGGCGGTGCGTCTGCTCGAGGAAATGCGCCGCGCGGACGCCGTGGTGGCGCACCAGGCCGAGCAACGTCGCGCCGTAGCGCAGCCAGTACGTCCGGCGCAGCCGGTCGGCCTCTTCGTTGTCGACGCCGACATGCTCGACGACGTACTCGCCGATCGCGGCGTGCATCTCGCCGAACGCCGCGTTCGACGCATCGTGAAGCGTGTTGTCCAGGTCGAACAACCAGACGGGTTGCTTCAACGCGAGCGGATCATCGTTCCGTAGGCCTGCTCGGTCAGCACCTCGAGCAGCATCGCGTGCGGCACCCGGCCGTCGATGATGTGCACGGTGTTGACGCCGTTCTTCGCCGCGTCGAGCGCCGACTGGATCTTCGGCAGCATGCCGCCCGAGATCGTGCCGTCGGCGAACAGCTCGTCGATCTCGCGCGCGGTCAGGTCGGTGAGGAGCTTGCCGGACTTGTCGAGCACGCCCGGGATGTTGGTCAGCATCATCAACTTCTCGGCCTTCAGGACCTCGGCGAGCTTGCCGGCGACGACGTCGGCGTTGATGTTGTAGTTCTCGTTGTCGACGCCGAAGCCGAGCGGCGAGATGACCGGGATGAAGGCGTCGTCCTGGAGCGCCTTGACGACGCTCGGATCGATCGACTCGATCTCGCCGACCTGGCCGACGTCGTGCTCCTTGCTCGGATCGTTGAGGTCGAGCATGCGCAGCTTCTTGGCGCGGATGAGGCCGCCGTCGCGGCCGGTCAGCCCCACGGCCTTGCCGCCGGCGACGTTGATCAGGCCGACGATGTCCTGCTGCACCTGGCCGGCGAGGACCCACTCGACGACTTCCATCGTCTCGTCGTCGGTGACGCGCATGCCCTGGATGAACTCGCCCTTCTTGCCGATCTTGGCGAGGGCCTCCTCGATCTGCGGCCCGCCGCCGTGGACGACGACCGGGTTCATGCCGACCAGCTTCAGGAGGACGACGTCCTCGGCGAAGTCCTGCTGCAGCGCCGGGTCGGTCATCGCGTTGCCGCCGTACTTGATGACGATCGTCTTGCCGTGGAACTTGCGGATGTAGGGCAGCGCCTGGGCCAGGATCTCGGCCTTGTCGCGCGGCGAGACGTGCGAGAGGTCGGGGGCGTCGGCAGCGGCAGCGGGGGGCTCGGCGGTCATGGGCACGGTCCGTGGAAGCGGGCGAAAGCGGCCAGAATCGTAACTTCGAAGGAGAACCCCCCGAATGCAACGCCTCGCTCTTTTTCAGTTTCGTCGCGCCGCCACCGCATCGATCTTGATCGCCCTGTGCGGCGCCGCCGTGGCGCAGACCGCCGCGGCGACCGACTGGCCGAAGGGACCCGTTCACATCGTCGTTCCGTACGGCCCGGGCTCGACGCCGGACATCATCGCCCGCATCGTCGGCGACAAGCTCGCCAAGCGCACGGGGCAGCCGATGATCATCGACAACAAGGCCGGCGCGAGCGGCAACCTCGGCACCGACGCGATCGCCAAGGCGCCGCCCGACGGCTCGACGATCGGCGTCAGCATCGCCGGCCCGCTCGGCGTCAACGCGCTGCTCTTCAAGAAGATGCCGTACGACGCCGCCAAGGACCTCGAGCTCGTCAGCATCGCCGCGACGCAGCCGAGCGTTCTCGTCGTGCCGGCGACGCTCGGCGTCTCGAGCACCGACGAGCTGGTCGCGCTGATGAAGAAGAACCCGGGCAAGTACAACTACGCGTCGATGGGCGCCGGCAGCATCTCGCACCTGGCGATGGAATCGCTGGCATCCAAGAGCGGCACCAGCGTCGTCCACGTGCCGTACGCCGGCTCGGGTCCGGCGGTGACGGCGCTGCTCGCCGGCAACGCCGACATCGCGGTGCTCCCGGCCGCGGCGGTGATGCCGCAGATCAAGGCCGGCAAGATCAAGGCGCTCGCGGTCGCGACCGCGAAGCGCTCGGCCGCGCTGCCCGAGCTGCCGACGCTCGCCGAGAGCGGCCTGAAGGACATCCAGGCCGACGCGTGGATGGGCTTCGTGGTGCCCGCCAAGACCCCGGACGCGATCGTCAGGAGGCTGCACGACGAGCTGGTCGCCATCCTCGCCGACCCCGAGGTGCGCGAGAAGCTCAAGCTGCAGTACATGGACGTCGTCGCCGACACGCCCGCCGAGGCGCGCGCCTGGCTCGCCGCCGACATCGAGCGCTGGCGGCCGATCATCCAGAAGAACAACATCACGCTCGATTGAGGCGATGGGCGGCGCGCCCGCCATTGCCGAACCGGCGCGATCGACGCCGGTCTTCGGCGAATACGAGGTCGTCGTCCTCGGCGGCGGGCCGGCCGGCCTGGCCGCGGCGGCAGCGGCGGCGCGGCGCGGCGCGCGCACGCTGCTCGTCGAGCGCTACGGCTTTCTCGGCGGCATGGGCACGGCGGCCGGCGTCACCAACTTCTGCGGCCTGCACGCCAACGTTCACGGCACCCACCACCGCGTCGTGCGCGGCGTCGCCGACGAGCTGCTCGAGCGCATCCGCGCGCTCGACGGCCTCAACGAGCCGCACCTCGTGCTGGGCAGGATCCTCGCGCAGGCCTATGACAACGCGGCCTTCAAGTGCGCGGCGGACGGCTTGCTCGCGTCGGCGGGCGCGGAGCTGCTCTTCCACGCGATCGCAGTCGGCGTCGTGCGCGGAGACCGGGGCCGCATCGAGGCCCTCCTCGCCGAGACGCGGTCGGGCCGCTTCGCCATCCGCGCGACGACCTTCATCGACTGCTCGGGCGACGGCGATCTCGCCCACTTCGCGGGCGTGCCGATGCAGAGCGGCGGTCCGCTGCTGTTCCCGACCCTGATGTTCCGGGTCGGCCACGTCGACGACGCTCGCGCGGGCGACGCCTGGAAGACGATCCCCGCGCTGATGGACGCGGCCGAGGCCGCGGGCGACTTCCGCTTCCCGCGCCGCGGCGCGATCGTACGGCCGCAGCGCCACGCCGGCGAGTGGCGCGTCAACGTCACGCAGCTGAAGAACGACGACGGCTCGGCGGTCGACGGCACCGACGCGAGGTCGCTCTCCGCAGGCGAGGTCGAGGGCCGGCGCCAGGCGGTCGACTACCTGCGCTTCCTGCGCGAGCGCGTTCCCGGCTTCGAGCGCGCCTACCTGCTCGAGATCGCGCCGCAGGTCGGCATCCGCGAGACGCGCCGGCTCGTCGGCGAGCACGTGCTGAGCGGCGACGAGGTCACCGGCTGCGCCAGCTTCGCCGACGCCATCGGCGTCAACGGGTGGCCGCTCGAGCTGCACGTCGCCGGCGACGTCGAGTGGCGCTGGCCCCCGATTCCCGAATCGCGCGGCTTCAACCAGCTGCCGCTCGGCATGCTGCTGCCGCGCGCCGAAAGCGCCGGCGGCGCGCTCAATCTCCTCGTCGCCGGGCGCTGCGCATCGATGACCCACGACGGCCAGTCGGCGGCGCGCGTCACCGGGCCGTGCTTCGCGATGGGCCAGGCGGCGGGAGCGCTCGCGGCCCTCGCCGGCCCCTCGCGCGCGCTGCGCGACGTGCCGGTCCGGACGCTCCAGTCAGCGCTTCGCGGCGATGGCGCCTGGCTCGGCGAAGGCGCCCCGCCCCTGCCGTGAGCAACGCCTTGCCGCCCTGGCGCGGCGGCGCACATCGATCTCTGTAATCATCGGCGGGCTGGTGCAGACCAAGCGACATCCGACGACGCGAGATCGATCATGACCCGACTGTCTTCCGCTCCCTATTCGGCGCCGCGCCGAACGGCGCTCTTCGCCGGCCTCCTCGTCGCGCTCGCCACCGTCGCCCTCGCGCCGCGCTGGGCCGGCGCCGGCGAGTCGGCGGTGAAGATCGCGCCGCCGGCCGTCGACGCGACGACCGGCGCGAGCGGCCCGCAGACCGCGGTGTTCGCGGGCGGCTGCTTCTGGGGCGTGCAGGGCGTGTTCCAGCGCGTCAACGGCGTCGTCCAGGCCGTCTCGGGCTACTCGGGCGGCGCCAAGGAAACGGCGCAGTACGAGATGGTGGGCAGCGGCCTGACGGGGCATGCCGAGTCGGTGAAGATCACCTACGACCCGAAGAAGGTCAGCTACGGCACGCTGCTGCAGATCTACTTCTCGGTGGCGCACGACCCGACGCAACTCAATCGCCAGGGACCGGACGCCGGGCCGCAATACCGCTCGGCCATCTTCTACAGCGACGACAACCAGAAGCAGGTGGCCGAGAAGTACATCGCCCAGCTCGATGCCGCCAAGAGCTT
>DATIDZ010000250.1:0-2657 GCA_035456045.1 Caldimonas sp. | reverse complement strand
CGGCACCCCGATCGTCGAAGGCTACGGCTTGTCGGAGACGTCGCCCGTGGCCACCGCCAACCGCTGCGACATCACCGAATTCACCGGCACCATCGGCCTGCCTTTGCCATCGACCGAGATCCTGATCCTGGACGACGACAGTAACCCGGTGCCGCTGGGGACCGCCGGCGAAATCGCCATCCGCGGCCCGCAGGTGATGGCCGGCTACTGGCAGCGGTCCGACGAGACCGCCAAGGTGATGACCGCCGACGGGTTCTTCCGCAGCGGCGACATCGGCGTCGTCGACGAGCGCGGCTACTTCAAGATCGTGGACCGCAAGAAGGACATGATCCTGGTCAGCGGCTTCAACGTGTACCCGAACGAGGTCGAGGACGTCGTCACGCAGATGCCGGGCATCCTCGAGTGCGCCGCCGTCGGCGTTCCCGACGCGAAGGCGGGCGAAGCGGTCAAGCTCGTCATCGTCAGGAAGGATCCCGCCGTCACCGAGGCGGCGGTGCGCGCCTACTGCGAGGCCAACCTCACCGGGTACAAGCGACCCAAGGTGGTCGAGTTCCGCAACGACCTCCCGAAGACCCCCGTCGGCAAGATCCTGCGGCGTGAACTGCGCGACAAAGCTTAGCGTTCGCGGGGGCATCAGCACGGTGCATGCTGATACATTTCGTGGTTGTGCCGAGGGCGCGTGCCTGGCGGGAACGGGAACACACGGGTGATCTGGGTCAAGACAGACGCGGGCCGCGCCGAAATGCAGAACCGGGCGCTGGTCAAGGAACGGGCGCGGCGCAATCTGCTGCTCCTGATCGACGGCGCCAAGTCCGAGGAGATGCTGCTCGCCAACCTGGCCGGCATCACCGCCGCCGACTTCCAGGAGCTGAGGAAGCTCGACCTCATCGCGCCCGCCTCGGGGGCGGTCACCGTCGGCAACCCGGCGCGGGCGACCTCGGCGGAGACGACCCGTCCGACGGTGCCGCTGCCGCTCGACGGCAAGTCGCTGGACTACAGCGCGTTCACGGCCGCGCTCACCAAGCTCATCTCGGCCCAGCTGGGCCTGCGCGGCTTCACGCTGACGCTCGCGGTCGACAAGGCCTCGACGATCGAGGAGCTGCGCGACGTCGCGCAGCGCGTTCTCGAGCAGGTGCGCGAGAGGAAGGGCGAAGCCGCCGCGATCGAGGCGCGAAAGACGCTCTACGGCGGTTGACCGCGACCCGGGCGCGCCTGTTCCGCCGCGCCCTCTCGGCCGAAGAATCGCCGCACTGCTGTGGCGGCCTGTCCGCTTCGTCCTGCTCGCGCTTCTCGTCGTCGTCATCGTCGTCGAGGAGTGGGGCTGGCGGCCGCTCGTCGCGCTCGCCGCCGCGATCGCGCGCTGGCCGCCCCTCGCCGCCCTGGAGCGCCGCATCCACCGCGCCCCGCGCTACGTCGCGCTCGCGCTCTTCCTCGTTCCCGCGCTCGCCCTCGTCCCGGTCAAGCTGCTCGCGCTCTGGCTGATCCAGGGCGGGCGCGCGTCGCTCGGCATCGCCGTCATCGTGGCGGCGAAGGTCCTCGGCACCGCGTTCGTCGGCCGGCTCTTCGTCCTCGTCGAAGCGCAGCTGATGAGCTTTCCCTGGTTCGTCCGCTGCATCGACGTCTGGCGGTCGACGCGCGATCGCGTCATGGCCGCATTGCGACAATCGCCGGTCTGGCGCAGCGGCCGCGCCATTCGCGACGTCGCCCGACGCTGGCTCAAGCGCCTGCTCGCCTCGAAGGACTGATCCTGCCGCCTCGACTCTTTCTCCCCCAGGCGTTCGTTGCCGACACCGTCGTCGCGCTCACGGCGGCTGCGGTTCGGCACGTGCAGGTCCTGCGCCTTCAGCCCGGCGACGCGCTCGTCCTCTTCAACGGCGACGACGGCGCCGACTGGCCGGCCGAGATCGTCCGCATCGGTCGGCGCGAGGTCGACGTCCGGCTCGGCGCGCCGCTGCCGGTCGAGCGCGAGCTCGCGTGCGAGGTGACGCTTGCCGTCGGCGTGCCGGCCAACGACCGCATGGACGCGCTGGTCGAGAAGGCGAGCGAGCTCGGCGCAGCGGCGATCCAGCCGCTCGTCTGCGAGCGATCGGTCGTGCGCCTCTCGGGGCCGCGCGCCGCTGCGAAGCGCGCGCATTGGCAGGCGGTCGCGACGGCGGCGAGCGAGCAGTGCGGCCGCGCCCGTGTCGCCGGCGTGCGGCCGGTGGCTTCCTTCTCCGCATGGCTCGATGCCCTGGCGCCGTCCGACAGCGAGCGCCGGGTCGTCCTCAGCCTGGCGCCTTCTGCGCTCGATCCGGCCGGCGCGCTCGGCGCCGACGCGCTGCGCCCGTCGAGCGCCGAAGCCGCGCGCTCCTCGGCCGGCCATCGGCGCGATGCCGGCCGTGCGCCGGTGATCGTCCTGAGCGGTCCCGAGGGCGGACTGTCGCCGGCCGAAGAAAGCGCGGCGCTCGCCCGCGGCTTCGTGGCCGTCAGCCTCGGTCCGCGCACGCTGCGCGCCGACACCGCGCCGCTCGCGCTGCTGGCGTGGCTCGGCCTGTCAGCGCTCGACGCTTCGGCGACGTCGCGATGAATCGAGCGCTGGTGCTGCTGACGTTGTGCCAGGGATTCTTCCTGACCAACAACGTCACCTTCATCGCGATCAACGGCCTGGTCGGGCTGGC
>DATIDZ010000249.1:0-7985 GCA_035456045.1 Caldimonas sp. | reverse complement strand
GCGAGCGGCGGGTCGCCGGCCGCCACCGCGATCAAGGAGATCCTGCGCCAGGGCGGCCTCACCTATCCGGAGCCGCAGGGCGCCGTCGAAGGCCTCCTCTACCACTGGGCGCCGACCCTCATCACCGCGCCGCGCGAGGTGCAGCTGCTGGCGCGGCGCTACATGTTCAACCTCGCCGCGATCGCGGCGACGCTGCTCAGCTTCGCGTTCTCGTGGTTCGTGTTCGGCAACGCGGTGACGCGGCCGTGGATCGGCATCCTCTACTTCGTCTTCGGCGTCGTCTTCCTGATCCGCCCCGTGCTCTCGCAGCACAAGGCGCAGGTGACGACGGCATCGCTCGTCGGCCTCGTCGCCGCCGCGATCCTGGGCCCGGTCGCGATCGGCCTGGTCGCGCCCAAGCTGCCGCCGCTCGGCGCGTTCTCGCTCGACACCCAGACGTTCGTCATGCTCGGGACGGCGCTCGTCGCGTGCGCGCTGGCGATGGCCGCGATCCTGGCGCAGGTCGACGCCGCGCCGCAGACGCGCGCGAGCGTCGAGCAGGAGCGGCTGTCGATGAACGCGCCGCCGTCGACGCTGATGGACGAGCTCGACCGCGTCATGCAGTCGTCGTGGACCGAGCGCATCCCCAATCGCCGTTACGCCCGGATCGAGCCCGTCGTCGCGGCGGCGACGCCGTCGGGCAACTTCGCGGGCGAGCTGTTCGAGGAGAGCCAGCCGCTGCCGATCTCGGGAACGAAGGCGCCGACCGTCGCCGCGGCGCTGGCGGCGCCGCGCCACCGCGCCCTGCTGCTGCTCGACCTCTACGCGACCGTGCTCGTCCTCGCGGCCATCGGCATGACGCTGCTCTTCGTGCGCAACTTCGACGTCGGCGCGCCCTGGCAGCAGAACCGCTTCTCGCTCGTCGGCACCTCGGCCATCCTCGCCTTCGTCGCCGCGTTCTGCTTCCAGGCCTCGGCGCGTCTCTGGGGCCGCTTCAACTTCGAATCGATCCTGACGTGGGTCGAGATGGTCGGCAGCTGGCAGACCTCGCGCATCGGCACCGGCAACAACTTCTCGAGCCGGATGAACACCGAGAACAACGTCGTCCGCACCGAGGCGATGACGCTGCGCGTCTGGCGCGCGCGGATCGAATCGGTCGTCTTCGGCAAGGACGAGGCGCGCCAGGTGACTGCGATGTTCTCGACCGAGCAGGAAGCCAAGGCGCTCGCCGCCCAGCTGATGCAGTTCGCGCGCAGCCAGAGCGTGCTCGTCGCGCCGTTCAGCGGCGAGGACGAGAAGCGCATCGCCGCGCTCAACGCCGGCGAGCGCGCGATGGACGCGGGGGCGCCGACCTCGGCCTCGGCAGCGCAGCTGCACCGGGACCTGCAGACCGCGGCCGCGCACCAGGCGGTCGGCTTCACGGGCGCCGCCTCGGGCGCCGGCGGCGCAGCGCCGGCCGCACCGCGCAAGCGCTTCTGTTCGGCGTGCGGCACGGAGGCGCAGCCGGGCGCGAAGTTCTGCGCCAACTGCGCGGCGCCGCTGCCGCAGGCGACCTGAGCCGCCCGCAGGCGCGCGCAGGCGGCCCGCGCCGCCTGCCGGCCTACCTTGCTCGCGTCAGAACGTCGGCCCGAACGACACCGGTGCCGGCGGCAGCGGCTGGCCGCCCGGCCCCGCGGCGAACGTCAACGGCGAGATCGCCTCTTGCTGCCCAACGCCGGGCTTGCTCCAGTCGCAGACGCCGGAGAAGAACACGGCCTGCAGCCTCGCGAACTGCGTGCCCGTGAACGTCGCCGGGGGATAGTCGGCGGCATTCAGCGGCTTGAGCTGGCACTTCAGGATGTTCTCGCGGATCGACCCGCCGGCCACCTGGCGCGGCGATGCGTGCTTCACCAACCGCGCATCGGCGTCGCACACCGCCATGTTGGTGATCGGCGTCGTGAACGACGTGTCGCCGGTCAGGTAGCACAGGTCGAACGCCTTCAACGCCGGGTCCGCAGGCTTGGCCGCGAGGACCTGCGCCTGGGTTCGTTCGGCGTTCGGCGTCGCCTGCGGCGCCGTCGTCGCCAGCGTCGACAGCCAGGTGTCCATCGTCAGCAGCGACTGGACTGTCACGGCGCTGACCTGCGCGGCAGTCGCCGGCAAGAGCCCGGTGCCGTAGCGCCACATCACCTGGTTGCCGTGCTCGCCGCCGTAGGCAGCGTCGATGCGGGCGCGCTCGGAGAACGAGCGCCAGATGTAGTGGATGCCCTGCTCGTCGTAGCCGCGCGAGTCGATGATCGGCAGCTTGCCGAGGTTCCTTCCGCTCGCGACGATGCCGGCGCGGTAGGCGATCGGAAGCGCCTCGGGGTCGGCCTGCGAGCGCGCCGTCGTGCGGTTCGAATCGGCGTCGACGCCGCCGATCTTCTCGTTCAGCGTCACGAACTCCTCGGCCGTGATCGCCCCCCAGAGCAGCGCGTTCAGCCCGTACTGGATGCCGACGTTGTCGCCGGTCTGGCGGGCCCGCGTGCTTCCGGGCGGGATCCCGGCCGTCGTTCCCCACACCGCGGTGGCCAGGTCGGGATCGCCGCAGCGCGTGCCGTTCGGATTGGTGACCGGGTCGTAGACGAGCGCAGCGGGCAGCCGGCAGTTGTTGCGCGGCGCACCGGACGGCGCGAGCGCACCGGTGGCCTGGTTGACCACCAGGAGCGGCACGTAGTTGCCGGGCTTGTTGTTGAACCCGAAGGAGTTGTTCCAGGACTGGCAGCCGAGGTGATCGAGGTGGCCGTTGATCGCGGTCTTCTTCGCATTGATCTGCGCCTGCGTCAACCCGGCCATCAGCGCCGTCCATTCGGGCGTGACATAGGCGTTGACGAGCAGGACGCAATCGATCACCTCGAGGCCGGTCGTGATCGAGTCGGGGAAGTCGCAGCTCGGCTGGATGCCGTCGAGCAGGCCCGGGTAGATCGACGCTGCGGTGTTCTGCTGGATCGAGCCGCCGGAGCAGCCGTTGCCCATCACGTAGGTGGTCCGGCCGTAGCGGTCGATGATGTGCTCCTTCATCATCATCAGCGTCTCGGCATTGAGAACGCGGTTCGAGTTGTAGAGCGAGTCGGTCAGGCTGTTGTCGACCACCATGAAGCCGCGCGACAAGGCCGCGTTGTCGGCCCAGTTCTGCTCGGTCCGGAACTGCTGGCGCGGCTGCCCGGTCGAGGCGCCGAAGCTGTAGACCACTTTGCGGTTCCACTGAGGCTGTGGGTTCAGCGCCGTCCAGGGCGTCGCGCTGGTCGGATCGAACAGGACGGCGATGTCGTAGATGCCGCGGTTCATCGTGCCCCGCTCGACGCGAACGATGTAGGGCACCGTGAGGCCCGCCGTGGTCGTCGTCGTCGCCAGGTCGACCGGCGTGATTCCCGGCGTGTACGGCTTGAAGCAGTTGTTCGTTGGCGGCGCCGCCGGCGGGCTCGGATCGGGCAGCGCGGTCGAGCAGCCCGGCGTCGTCGTGCGGTAGAAGAGCTTGTACTCGGTCGCGATGTTGCACTGCGGGTCGGTGGCGAAGGTCGTCAGCCCGCTCGCGTTGGAGGCCGGCGTGTTGCCCGATTCGGCCACCGGCGTCGGCGTGGCGCAGACCCACGGCCCGGCTTGCGAGCCCAGCAGCACGGGCCCGCCGCGCGGATGGTTGGTGATCTTCAGGGTCGCATACGGCCGGCCCTTGCCCTGGCCGTTGGAATCCGCGACGAGCAGGTTGTCGCCGACCACGAGCCCGGTCACGAGCCCGGTGAAAGTGCGCGCGGCGTCGTCTGCCACGAACGACGCCGTGATGTCGACGCCGTTGAGGAGCAGCTTCACCTTCGCCATCGGCACCGTCTTGGGCGCCAGCACCTCGACCAGCACGTCGCCATCGCTGACCAGGTCGGCCCGGTTCGACAGCGTCCGGATCTCGAAATTGAAGGGCGGCAACTGCGCCGCCTGAGGCGACATCGTTGTCGTCGAAGTCACTGCCTCGCCGCCGCCGCCGCAAGCGGAAACGACGAGCGTTGCGGCAAGGATCGCTCCGAGCCGCCGAATCATGCGCGAATTCATGCTGTCTCCTGTGACCCCGGATGTCCCCGGTGGCCGGCCCATTGCAGACTCGGACTCTCGCCCCAGCATCGGGGACTACCCTGCCCGCCCCGCACTCGACGGGGCTGGCGGAGACGTCGGCGCGCCAGCGCGATGCACTAGCATCGACTGCACTCATGGACGTTCTGCTCCTCGGCGGCGGCATCTTCCTCGGCGCGTCGCTCGTCGATGCGGCCCTCGCGCGCGGGCATCGCCTCACAGTCTTCAACCGCGGCCGCTCGCGCACCGACTGGCCGGCCGGCGTCGAGGCGATCGTCGGCGACCGCCACCGCGACCTCGGCCTGCTCGCCGGCCGCCATGTCGATGCCGTCATCGACACCTGCGGCTACGTGCCCGCGGAGCTGCGCGCGAGCACGGCCGCGCTCGCAGCGTGCCGCCGCTACTGCTTCGTCTCGAGCATCTCGGCCTACGCGTCGATGGCGCACGCGCCGGTGCGCGAGAGCGACCCGCTCGCGTCGAGCGACGGGATCGCCGAAGACGACCCCGACCGCGCGCGCCACTACGGGCCGCAGAAGGCGGCGTCCGAGCGCATCGTCTCGGCGGCGTTCGGCGAGCGCGCGTTGATCGTGCGCCCAGGGCTCATCGTCGGCCCGGGCGACCGCACCGGCCGCTTCAGCTACTGGCCGTGGCGCGCGCTGGCCGGCGGCGAGATCCTCGTTCCCGACGTGAGCGGCGACGAGCCGATCCAGGTGATCGACGTGCGCGACCTCGCCGACTGGATCGTTCGCGCCGTCGAAGCTGGGGCGAGCGGCGCCTTCAACGCGACCGGTCCGCAGGACGGCCGCCCGTGCGGCTGGGCCGAAGTGCTCGAGGCGTGCATCGACGGCGCGCGCCGGCGCGGCGGCTCGCCGCTGCGCGTCGTCCCCGTCGGCGAGGCGTTCCTGCTGGCGCAAGGCATCGCGCCCTGGAACGAGCTGCCGCTCTGGCTGCCGTCGAGCGATCCCGATCACCTCGGCTTCGGACACGTCGACTGCAGTCGTGCGGTCGCCGCCGGCCTCGTCACCCGGCCGCTCGCCGACACCGTCGACGCGGTGCTCGACGAGTTCCCGACGCTCGGCGACGACGATCCGCGTCGCCGGGGCAAGCTCACACGCGACCGCGAGCGCGAGCTGATCGCACGGTGGCGAAAGCGTGCGCCGGCCGGCGATTCGATCGCGGCGACGAGGACCTCATGAAGACGCAAGTCGCCATCGTCGGCGCCGGCCCCGCGGGCCTGCTCCTGGCCGCGCTGCTCGCCAAGGCCGGCATCGAGACCGTCGTGCTCGAGCAGCGCTCGGCCGACTACGTGCTCGGCCGGATCCGGGCCGGCGTGCTCGAGCAGGTGAGCGTCGATCTGCTCGACGCCGCCGGCGCGGGCGCGCGGATGCACGCCGAAGGGCTGCCGCACGCCGGCATCGAGCTCTGCTTCGGCGGCGCGCGCCACCGCATCGACTTCCACGACCTGACCGGCGGCAAGCAGGTCATGGTCTACGGCCAGACCGAGGTCACGCGCGACCTGATGAAGCTGCGCGCCGACCAGGGACTGACCACCGTCTACGAAGCCGAGGGCGTGAGCCTGCACGACTTCGACGGCACGAAGCCGCGCGTGCGCTTCACCCAGGACGGGCGGCCGTACGAGCTCGAATGCGACTTCATCGCCGGCTGCGACGGCTATCACGGCGTCAGCCGGCAGAGCGTTCCGCATCACGCGCTGCGCAAGTACGAGCGCGTCTACCCGTTCGGCTGGCTCGGCGTTCTCTCCGAGACGCCGCCGGTCTCGCACGAGCTCATCTACTCGAATCACGAGCGCGGCTTCGCGCTCTGCAGCATGCGCTCGCCGACGCGCAGCCGCTACTACGTCCAGTGCGCGCTCGACGACAAGGTCGAGGCGTGGAGCGACGACGCCTTCTGGGCCGAGCTGCGAGCGCGCCTCGACGATGCGGCCGCCGCCGCTCTCGTCACCGGCCCGTCGATCGAGAAGAGCATCGCGCCGCTGCGGAGCTTCGTCGCCGAGCCGATGCGCTTCGGCCGCCTGTTCCTCGCCGGCGATGCCGCCCACATCGTGCCGCCGACCGGCGCCAAGGGCCTCAACCTCGCGGCCGGCGACGTCGGTTTGCTGGCGCGCGCCTTCGAGGAGCACTATCGCGACAAGAGCGACGCCGGCATCGACGACTATTCGGCACGGTGCCTGCGCCGCGTCTGGCGCGCCGAGCGCTTCTCGTGGTGGTTCACCTCGCTGATGCACAAGTTCCCGGAAACCGGCGCGTTCGGCCAGAAGATGCAGGCCGCCGAGCTCGACTACCTCGTCCACTCGCGCGCGGCGTCGACGGCGCTGGCCGAGAACTACGTCGGCCTGCCGCTGTGAGCGGCCGGTCGTCCTCGTCGACCGCGTGTCGACCGAACCGCCCAGGAGGCCCCATGTCCACGATGTCCAAGCGTTCCCTCTTCCTCGCCGGCGGCGCCGCGGTGATCGCTGCCGTGCTGCCCGTCGCGGCGCTCGCCCAGGCGCAAGCGCAGCCGGTGCGCAACCGGGCGCTGTTCCAGGTCACCGACAACGATCCGGCGCGCTGGAACATGATCCTCAACAACATGGTCAACCTGAAGGAAGGCGTCGGCAGCGAAGCGGTCGAGATCGAGCTCGTCGCGTACGGCCCGGGGATCCTCATGCTGAAGGCCGACTCGCCGGTCAAGCACCGCATCGCCGACGCGGTGAAGAGCGGCGTGCAGGTCAACGCCTGCCAGAACACGATGAACGGGATGAAGCTCACGCCGGCCGACATGCAGCCCGAGATCGGCTACGTGCCCTCGGGCGTCGTCGAGGTGATGAAGAAGCAGCAGCAGGGCTGGGCCTACATCCGATCGTGAGCGCGCGGCGCGTGCCGCGGCGGGCGCCTCAGCGGAGTCCGAGCGGGCGGTCGAGCGACCACGCTCCCGCGCCTCGCGAGGCGATCAGCAGCAGCGGCGCCGCCCACGCCAGGTGCGTCGGCCACGCATCGGGATAGACGAAGACCTCGATCACGGCCGTCATCGCCAGCAGCCCGAGCGCCGCGGCGCGCGTGCCGAGGCCGATCACGAGCAGCAGCGGCAGCGCGTGCTCGGCGTAGGCCGCCGCGTGCGCCGCGAAGGCCGGCTCGACGAGGGGCAGCCGGTACTCGTCGCGAAAGAGGCCGACGGCCTGGTCGGTGACGCGGAGGACCCCGCTGACCTTGGTCCGCCCGGAAGCGAAGAACACGGCGGCGATCGCGACGCGGCTGACGAGCAGCACGGCGTCGAGCCGGATCCATCGCTCGAGCCGATCGGCGACGCGGTTCCAGCGCTCGCGCCAGGCGAGCGTCACGACGCGTCGTCGTCGATCCGCGCGAACGCGCCAGCCTGCAGCAGCCGCGGCAGCGAGACCGCGAGATCGAGCCCGGCGCCGGCGTCGAGGACGCTTTCGAGCGCGTCGTCGCACGACAGGCCGGCGGCGCACGCCGCGAGGAAGCGCACTTCGCCGGCATCGATCGCACGCCAGACGACCGCGCCCTTCGGCCGCGTCAGCAGCGCCGACTCGCCGCGCCAGGTCAGCGCGTCCTCGAGACGCTGCTCCGCGCGCTCGTGGCACCAGATGGTGAACGCCGGCACCGGGAACGAGAGCCAGCGCGCCGACGGGTGCGGCACGAGGCGGCCGTGAAGGAGCTGCTCGGCCGTCAGCGCGAAGACGTCGGCCGCTGCCAGCACCGGCGCGTCGGCCGCCAGGTGCGATTCGATCCACGCGAGGTCGAGTTCGGCGATGCCGGGCAGGTAGTCGAGCTCGACCACCGGCGTGAACGACGCCAGAAACTCGGGCAGTCCGGCGCCGTAGCGCACGAGCCGGCCGTCGCGCGGCAGGCGCGCGCGGACGAAGGCGCTGGCCGCGGCGTCGAACATGTCGTCGCCGAGCAGGCGGTGCA
>DATIDZ010000248.1:0-3368 GCA_035456045.1 Caldimonas sp. | reverse complement strand
GGGTCGGCGCCGTTGATCTTGACCGCCTCGTCCCAGACCACCGAATGCGTTCCCGCCACCGGCTCCCAGTGGAACTTGCAGAAGCGCGATTCGCCCTGCGCGTTGACGAGCCGGAACGTGTGCACGCCGAAGCCCTGCATCATCCGGTAGCTGCGCGGGATGGCGCGGTCCGACATCACCCACATCAGCATGTGCGTCGACTCGGGCATCAGCGAGACGAAGTCCCAGAAGGTGTCGTGCGCGCTCGCGGCCTGCGGCATCGCGTTGTGCGGCTCGGGCTTGACCGCGTGGACGAGGTCGGGGAACTTCATCGCATCCTGGATGAAGAACACCGGGATGTTGTTGCCGACGATGTCCCAGTTGCCTTCGTCGGTGTAGAACTTGACGGCGAAGCCGCGCACGTCGCGGGCGAGGTCGAACGAGCCGCGCTCGCCGGCGACGGTCGAGAAGCGGACGAACACCGGCGTCCGCTTGCCGGCGGCCGCGAACGGCGCCGCGCGCGTGATCGGCGACAGGTCCTGGTAGCTCTCGAAGTAGCCGTGCGCCGCCGAGCCGCGCGCGTGGACGATGCGCTCGGGGATGCGCTCGTGGTCGAAGTGGGTAATCTTCTCGCGCAGGATGAAGTCTTCCATCAGGGTCGGTCCGCGCAGGCCGGCCTTGAGCGAGTTCTGGTTGTCGGCGACGGCGACGCCCATGTTGGTCGTCAGCACCTGCCCGCCCGAGTCGACGCGGACGCGGTCGAGCGGCGCGTTGCCCGGGTTGTGGCCGAGCGCCGGCTGGCCGTGGCCGACCTTGGCCGACACCGCGTCCTCGGTCACGGTGCTCGCGCCGTCGACGGGATCGTGCGGCTTGACCGGCTTGCCGGCCTTCGGTGCGTGGCCGCGCTCGAGGCCGTGCTCGCCGGCCTTGAGCGGATTGGCCGGCATCGCGGCAGCGCTCGCCTGCGCGCCGATCTTCTGCGTCGCCAGGCGCTGCTGCGCTCGGGTGTCGAGCTGATCGACGTCGCCTGGCGCCATCGCGGCGGTCGAGGGACCGGCGAAGGTCGACAGCACGGTGCCGACGCTGTCCTTGATCGGTGCGGTGCGGCCGGGGGCCGGAGGGTTCTTGCGACTGCGCGTTGCCATGAAATTCTCGATTCGAAGTGAAGGGCGGAGGGCGCGGCCGCGATGGCGCGCGCCTGTGTCCGTCGCCAAGAAAAAGCGCCCCGCAGGGCGCCTCTTCATCGCTGACCGCGATTACTTGCCGTCGTGGTCGGAGTCACCCGGCACGGCGCGCTCGACGGTGTCGCTGACGCGCTTCCAGGCGTCCTTGGTCGCGTGCTTGGCGCGCTCCCATTCCAGGCTCGACGTGCCGCGGGCGCGGTCCCAGTCGCGCGACAGGTCGGACTCGACTTCGTCGAAGTCGCGGCCCGGGTACTTCGAGTACGAGTTCACGCCATAGGAGTAGGCGGGACCGTAATCGTCGTAGCTGCCGCCGCTCACGTACGGACGCGACGAATAGTTGTCGCGCCAGTAGGCGTCTTCGCGCGTCGGATCGATCTGCTCGGCGATGCCCTTGCCGGCGAGGCCGCCGACGACGGCGCCGACCGCGGCGCCGATGGCCGTGCCGATCGGTCCGGCGACGGTGCCGGCGGCAGCGCCGGCGGCGATCCCGCCGGCGACGGCGCCGGTGGCGGTGCCGACGGGGTGGGCGCCCGGGGCGCCGGTCAACGGATCGCGATTGGCGCTGGTGCCGGTCGTGGGTCGGTTGGTCGTGTCGTTAGCCATGATGTCTCCTAAGTTGAAACAAAAGTGCTGCGCAGCGCGCAGCGCTGCCCGATCAACGTGCTCGGCCGCGGCGGAACAGGTTGACGATGCCCAGAAGGATGATTGCGCCGACCAGCGACACGAGCATCGCCGGGAGGCTGAAGGCGTCCTGGTTGATGGTCGGAACGCCGACCAGCGGCGAGATCAGCCAGCCGCCGAGCAGCGCGCCGACGATGCCGACGACGACGTTGAGGACGACGCCCTGCTGCGCGTCGGTCCGCATGACCATGCTCGCCAGCCAACCAATGATTCCGCCGATAACCAGCCAGATGATGAAGTTCATTTCGTTTCCTCGCCTCGTGGGCCTTGTTGAAGGTTCTAGTGACAGAGCGTCGGGATGTCCGGCGCACAGGACGCAACGTTAGGGACCGGGCACCGGCGCGACCATCGCCAAACCGCTCGCGACGAAGGGCCGGGAAGCGCTTGCCGGCGTCGGATTGGGCCTACGCGCCGGGCGACGCGCGGCACGGGACTTGAAAGTTCGCGCTCCGCTCCTAATTCCGCGCTGCGGGCGCCTGCCCGCGCCCAAGATCGAAAGGAGCGAACAGATGTTGTTTCCGTCAATGTTGAGAACCTCTGGCGACTGGTTCGCCGATTTCGAGCAGCTGTACGACCGGATGGACGAGCTGCTGGGCGGACGCTCGGGCATCTCGAGCATTCGCGCCGTCGGCCGCGAAGGCGCTTTCCCGGCGCTCAACGTCGGCAGCTCGCCGGATGCGGTCGAGATCTACGCCTTCGCCCCCGGCATCGACCCGAAGTCGATCGACGTCTCGGTGGAAAAGGGCGTGCTGGCGATCTCCGGCGAGCGGCCGGCGCAGGAAGCCAGGAGCTCGGGCGGCAAGCCGTCGGAGGACCGCACGGTGTACGCCAGCGAGCGCTTCAGCGGCCGCTTCCGCCGCGTCGTCGCGTTGTCCGATGACGCCGATCCGGGCCGGGTCGAAGCGACCTACCGCAACGGCGTGCTGAAGATCGTCGTGCCGAAGCGCGAATCGTCGAAGCCGCGCCAGATCCAGATCTCGAGCGGCAGCTGATCGCCGGCGGCCGCTTCCTGCAAGAAAGGAGTCACTTCATGCAACCGCAATCCAACAGCACCGCGATGCAGACGCAGCAACCCCAGCAAGTCCAGAGCAGCGGCAACACCCGGACGGCGCCGGCGCTGCTGCCGCCGGTCGACATCTTCGAAGACGCCGGCGGCATCACGCTGTGCGCCGATCTTCCCGGCGTCGGCCGCGAGGATCTCGCCATCGGCGTCGACGGCCGCAACCTGACGATCGAAGCGCCCCTCAAGCTCGGCGAGGCGAACTCGCTCACCCCCGTCTACGCCGAGGTGCGCGCCAACCACTTCCGGCGCAGCTTCGAGCTGAGCGGCGACCTCGACACGGCGAAGATCGACGCGGGCCTGCGCGACGGCGTGCTCACGCTGCGCATTCCCAAGCTCGAGCAGGCCAAGCCGCGCCGCATCGACGTCCGCGTCGAGTGACGTCCTGCGAAGCGAAGGCGCTCCGCCGCCTTCGCTTCGCCCGTCCTTCGGCTCGGCGTTCACCCGCTCGGCGTGGGCCCGCG
>DATIDZ010000247.1:0-2640 GCA_035456045.1 Caldimonas sp. | reverse complement strand
CAGCTCGGCATCGGCATGACGATCGGCGAATCGCCCACGCCGGGCGAATACCAGGCGATCGCCGCGGCGACGAAGGACCGCCCCGACGCGCTGCAGATCCACACGATGCTGCTGCGCTCGATGCAGCAGGCGATCTACAGCGGCACCAAGGCCGGCCACTTCGGCCTGGCCTACGATGCCTACACCCACTTCACCAGCCCGATCCGCCGCTATCCCGACCTGCTGGTGCACCGCGTCATCAAGGCGCTGCTCGGCGGCAAGCGCTACCACCTCGGCTCCGGTCTGCTGACCGACGCGCCGAAGCACAAGCGTGGCACGAAGGGCGCCGCGATCTCGACCGAGGAGGCGGAGGCCTGGGAGGTCGCCGGCGCGCACTGCAGCGCCAACGAGCGGCGGGCCGACGAGGCCTCGCGCGATGTCCAGGCGTGGCTCAAGTGCCGCTACATGCGCGAGCACCTCGGCGAGGAGTTCGGCGGCGCGGTCAGCGCGGTCACGAGCTTCGGTCTCTTTGTGCAGCTCGACGGCCTCTACGTCGAGGGCCTCGTGCACGTGACGGAGCTGGGCGGCGAGTACTTCCGCTTCGACGAGGTGCGCCAGGAGCTGCGCGGCGAGCGATCGGGGATCCGCTACGTCGTCGGCACGCGCGTTCGCGTCCAGGTGAGTCGCGTCGACCTCGACGGCCGCAAGATCGACTTTCGCCTCGTGCGCGAAGGCGAGGAGGTGACGACGAGCGCCCTGCGCACGAAGCGCGACAAGGCGGCCGAGCGGACCGAGGCAGCGACCAGCGAGATCGTCGCCTTGAAGGACGCCGACCGCGTCGTCAAGGCGGTCGCCAAGGCCAAGGCGCGTGCCCGCTCGGGCGCGTCGTCGCGGCCGGTGCGCGCGGGCAAGGCGGCGGTTCGCAAGACGGCAGGCGGCCGGCCGGGCGCTCGCGGCACGACCCGTCGCTGAGTTGCGCCGCAAGCGCAGTCCGCTTTTGAAAAAGAGGAAGCACAGAACATGACGATTCGATTCGATGGGCGCGTCGCGATCGTGACCGGCGCCGGCGGCGGCCTGGGCCGGCTGCACGCGCTCGCGCTGGCGGCTCGCGGCGCGGCCGTCGTCGTCAATGACCTCGGCGGCACGCTCGACGGCAACGGCGGTACGCCGACGGCAGCGAACGCGGTCGCCGAGGAGATTCGCGCCGGCGGCGGCAAGGCGATGGCGAACGGCGCGTCGGTGACCGACTCCGCTGCCGTGCAGGCGATGGTCGACGCGGCGCTCGCCGAGTGGGGCCGTGTCGACATCCTCGTCAACAACGCCGGCATCCTGCGCGACAAGAGCTTCGCCAAGATGGAGCTCGAAGACTTCAAGCTCGTCGTCGACGTCCATCTGATGGGCGCGGTGAACTGCACGAAGGCGGTCTGGGAGACGATGCGTTCGCAGAGCTACGGCCGCATCGTCATGACGACGTCGTCGAGCGGCCTGTACGGCAACTTCGGGCAGTCCAACTACGGTGCCGCCAAGATGGCGCTCGTCGGCCTGATGCAGACGCTCTCGATCGAGGGCGCGAAGAACGACATCCGCGTCAATTGCCTGGCGCCGACCGCAGCGACGCGCATGACCGAAAAGCTCATGCCCGAGCCGGTGCTGCGGCTGCTCGAGGCGGGCGCGGTGACCCCGGCGCTCCTCGCCCTGGTCGCCGACGACGCGCCGACGCGGGCCATCCTGTGTGCCGGTGCCGGGTCGTTCGAGCGGGCGCACGTGACGCTGACGCAAGGCATCCACGTCGGCCAGCGCGACGATGCCGCCGAGCACATCGCTCTCCGCTTCGACGCGATCTCGGACCGCACCGGCGAAACGGTTCCCGAGAGCGGCGCGGCGCAAGGGACGCTCGAGATCGCCAAGGCGATGCAGGCCAGCGGCTGAAGGCGGCCTCGCGCGTCGCCTCGGCGCCGGCACCGAGCGCGCTTGCTCGCCGCGCCCTCGTGGGCTCAGTCGCCGCGCTCGCGGCGGTGCAGTCGCTCGACGAGATCGCCGGCGCGCAGCGCGCCCGGCCCTTCGGGCCCGGCAGCGGCGCCATGCTCGATCACGGCCCGCGTCGCGACATCGAACGCGCTCGCAGCGAGCGATGCCCAGCGGCCCCCGATCCAGCCGGCGAGGACGTCGCCGGTGCCGGCGCTCGCCAGCGAGGCGTTGCCGGTCGCGTTGATGCGCACCGGCTCGCCGACGGCGGCGACGACGCTTCCCGAGCCCTTGAGAACGACCACCGAGCGCGCGCGTGCCGCCAGCTCGCGCGCCGCGCCGACGCGATCGGCCTGGACGCTCGCGGCCGTGGCGCCGAGGAGGCGCGCGGCTTCGAGCGGATGCGGCGTCATGATCGTCGCGTGGCCGCGCCGCTCGCGTGCGACCGTGAGCGCCAGCAGGGAAGGATCGGCGGCGATCGCGTTGAGCGCATCGGCGTCGACGACCAGACGAGGGGCCAGCGAGAGCAGCCTCGGCAGCGTCGCGCGGACGGCATCGCCGCCCCCGCAGCCGCAGACGACGGTCGCCGCCGCGATCACCGAGGCGTCGCTCGCGCTCCATGCACGGCGGAACATCAGCTCGGGACGAAGCGGATCGATGGCGCCGGCGCCTCCGTCGTCGGCCGCCCCGACGAGC
>DATIDZ010000246.1:0-2132 GCA_035456045.1 Caldimonas sp. | reverse complement strand
GTCGTCCGCCAGGACGTCACCATCGAGGATGGCCAGCTCAAGAACTTCCGCGTGCGCCTGGCCGTCTCGTTCAAGTACGACTCGGGCGACTAGCTCCAAGACTCGGTCGGTCCGTCCGCGCGGCGGCGGCGAGCGACGACGTTCGCCGTCCGCTGACGCGCGCGGCGTGTCGCGCCGGCGGCGAGGTCATTCGTAGCGCAGCGCCTCCGCCGGGTACACGCGCGCCCCGCGGCGGGCCGGCACGAGCGTGGTGGCCAGCGCGACGCCATAGACGAGCAGGAAGATCACGGCGAGCGTCAGCCACGGGACGTGGAAGGCCATGCTCTCCCAGCTCGGGGTGCGCTTCGCGTCGGCGACGACGTTGTAGGCCACGGCTATTCCGAGCGCGGTGCCCACCACGATCGACGTCAGCGCGATGAAGGAGGACTCGAGCAGGAAGCTCGTCTGCACCATCCGGCGCCTGAAGCCGATCGCGCGCAGCACGCCGATCTGCTGTCGGCGCTCGACGACCGACCGCGCGCTGATGACGCCGAGCGCGGCGACGCCGACGACCAGGCCGAGCCCCATGAAGCCCTCGATCAGGCGGTCGAAGGTCAGGCTCGCACCGACGGCGTCGTCGAGCAGCTGCTGCAGCGAGTCGGCCTGCATGCCGTTGGCCAGGAAGGCCGACTCGAGCGCCTTGGCCGTCGGCTTGGCCTGGCTCGGGTCGCGCAGCGCGACGAGGTGCACCGTCGGGATGACCCGATCGCCGAAGGCGCGGCTGAGCGTCGCCTGCGACGTCCAGACGCCGCCCATCATCTCGGGGACGGTGTCGGACAGGACGCCGATGACCTTCAGGCGCTGCTGGCGGCCGGTCTGCGGGTCGCGGATGGAGACGGTCGGCGGCGCGAACGTGCGGTCCTCGAGCTCGAAGCCGGTGAGGCGGAAGTCGGGCGGCGGCGCGAAGTTGTAGTTCGACCGCCGCGGGACGACGAACGGGTCGACGACCGCGAGGCCCGGCCGCTCGCCCAGCGCGCGCCAGACCTCCGCCGACGATCCGTACCCGCGCGCGGTCGCGGCGAGCCGGTAGGTCGTGTGGTCGACGAACGCCTGGTCGACGCCGTGCGCGACGTAGTTCTGCGCCGTACGGGAAGTGCCGAGCTGCCTCGCCTTGACCGGCAGCATGGACTGATCGGAGACCACCGAGAGGTTCGCCGCGTCGAGGCCCGGCCGACCCGACCGGGCGATCGCGTCGCGCAGGTCGGGGATCGGCGACGCCGGCGACGTCGCGGCGCGGACGTCGAAGCCGCCGCCGAAGCCGTCGAGGTTGTTGAAGCCCTGCACGAAGGAGCCCGTCGTGATCGCGCCCACCACGAGCGTGAACACGACCAGGGTGAACATCGCGAGCGTGACCCCGGTGCGGAAGCGGCTGCGCAGCGGGTAGGCCATCGACATCTTCAGCGTCGGGGCCAGGCCCCGGATGCGTCCGAGCGAGTGGCTGACCGCGCCGAGCAGCAGGTCGGCGTTGTACATGATCGCCCAGCTCGCGCCGACGACGATCGCCAGGCCCGCGAGGATGAACATCGAGAAGTCGGTCTTCATGTCGCCGAACAGCCAGCGTTCGATCGGGAGCGTGAACCACACGACGAGCCCCAGACCGGCCGACGTGTAGACGAGCCGGTCGGGCGCGCCGAGCGCCCGCGCGATCGGGACCAGGCCGAGGATGACGAGCAGGACGCCGAAGCCGAGGGTGATCGCGTTCTGTGCGCTGGCGCCCGAGGCGATGAGGAGCGCGCCGAGCACGCCCGCCACGATCCCGGCCAGCCAGCGCGCCCTGCGCCGGTGCTCGGGCGGCGGCTCGGGCAGGTTGCGGATCGCGCTGACGATGTTCATCCGGCTCACGCGCCACGCCGAGTACGTGACGACGGCCAGCGTGAGCAGCACCCCGAGCGCGTACGCGAGGACGACGCTCGCCGGCTTCACCGCGAAGGCGATCTTCAGGTCGCTCCCCGTCGCGACGGCGGCCGCCATGCCGCGGACCATGAGGAACGCGACGCCGACGCCCAGCAGCGCGCCCGCCGCCGCCGCGATGACGTCGTAGGCCACGCCCTCGAAGAGGAACATCTGGACGAGGTGGCGCCGGCGCGTGCCGA
>DATIDZ010000245.1:0-7470 GCA_035456045.1 Caldimonas sp. | reverse complement strand
GATCACGATCAAGGAAAAGCCGACCGGCAACCTGTCGCTCGGCGCCGGCTTCTCCTCGGCCGACAAGCTCTCGCTCACGGCCTCGATCAAGCAGGAGAACATCTTCGGCTCGGGCAACTACCTCGGCTTCGAGGTCAACACCAGCAAGTACAACCGCACGCTGGTGCTGAGCACGGTGGACCCCTACTTCACGATCGACGGCATCTCGCGCGGGATCGACATCTACTACCGCACGAGCCGGCCGATCAACAGCCAGGGCGAGGACTACGAGCTCGTCACGCCGGGATTCGCGATTCGCTTCGGCGTCCCGTTCAGCGAGTACGACACGGTCTTCTTCGGCATCGGCGCAGAGCGCACCGAGATCAAGGGCACGTACCAGCTGCCGAACAGCTACTTCCTCTATCGCGAGCTGTTCGGCGAAACCAGCAACTCGCTGCCGCTGACGATCGGCTGGACGCGCGACAACCGCGACAGCGCGCTCGTGCCGACGGCGGGCCGCTACACGCGCATCAACCTCGACTACGCGCCGATCGGAGATGCCACGTACATCCGCGCCAACCTGCAGGGCCAGCAGTACTTCCCGATCACCCGCTCGTTCACGTTCGGCGTCAACGCCGAGATCGGCTACGGCAAGGGTCTCGGCGCCCGTCCGTATCCGATCTTCAAGAACTTCTACGGCGGCGGCCTCGGCACGGTGCGCGGCTTCGAGCAGGGGTCGCTCGGCCCGGTCGACGTCACCGGCGCGTTCATCGGCGGCAATCGACGCCTGAACATCAACAACGAGCTCTACCTGCCCGTCCCGGGCGCCGGCGCCGACCGCACGCTGCGCCTCTTCGTCTACGCCGACGTCGGCAACGTCTGGGGCGAGAACGAGAAGGTCACCTTCGACAGCCTGCGCGCGTCGGCCGGCCTGGGGGTGAGCTGGGTCTCCCCGGTGGGTCCCCTGAAGCTCAGCTACGGCGCGCCGATCAAGAAACAGCCGGAAGATAGAATCCAGCGGCTCCAATTTCAGATCGGGACCGCCTTCTGATGAACAGCCTCACCCTGAAATCGCTGCTCGCGGCGGCGCTGCTCGCGGGCGCGGCGTCGGCTGCGCCGGCTCAGGAGCTGAAGATCGGCTACGTCAACAGCGACCGCGTGCTGCGCGAGGCCGTCCCTGCCAAGGCCGCGCAAACGAAGCTCGAAGTCGAGTTCTCCAAGCGCGAGAAGGACCTCAACGACCTGGCCAATCGTCTGAAGACCGCCAGCGACAAGCTCGACAAGGACGCGCCGACGCTGTCGGAGACTGAACGCACGCGGCGCCAGCGCGAACTGGTCGACCAGGACCGCGAGTTGCAGCGCCGCCGGCGCGAGTTCCAGGAAGACCTGAGCCAGCGCAAGAATGAAGAGCTCGCGACGGTCGTCGAGCGAACCAACCGCGTCATCAAGCAGATCTTCGAGACCGAGAAGTACGACCTGATCCTGCAGGAAGCCGTCTTCTGGAGTCCCAAGGTCGACATCACCGACAAGGTGATCAAGGCGCTCAACGCCCAGGGCGGCAAGTAAGGCGCCGCGCGAGATGAGCGAAGTGCTGCTTCGCGACATCATCGAACGGCTCGGCGGCGAACTGATCGGAGATCCGGCAACGCCGATTCGATCGATCGAGCCGCTCGAGACGGCCGGGCCCGGGGCGATTGCCTTTCTCTCCAATCCGCTCTACGCCAAGCAGTTGCCCTCGTCGAGTGCGGGCTGCGTGATCGTCGCGCCGGCGTTTCGGGACGCCGCCCAGGTGCGCGGCGCGGCGATCATCGCCGCCGACCCCTACCTCTACTTCGCCCGCCTGACCCAGTGGTGGGCCGAGCGAACGCAGCCGCGCCCGGCGCCGTCGATCGACGCCCGCGCGGCGATCGACCCGTCGGCCGTCGTCGGCGCGCGAGTCGCCGTCGGCGCCTTCGCCGTGATCGAGGCGGGCGCCGTCATCGGCGACGACGCCAGCATCGGCGCCCACGCGGTCGTCGCCGCCGGTTGCAGCGTCGGCGCAGCGACTCGCATCGGGCCGCGCGTCGCGATCGTCGCCGGGACGTCGATCGGCGCGCGCGGCATCGTCCACCCGGGCGCCGTGCTCGGCGCCGACGGCTTCGGCTTCGCGCCCGATCAGGGCCGCTGGGAGAAGATCGAGCAGCTCGGCCGCGTCGTCATCGGCGACGACGTCGAGATCGGCGCGAACACCTGCATCGATCGCGGCGCCCTCGGCGACACCGTCATCGGCGACGGCGTCAAGATCGACAACCTCGTGCAGATCGGCCACAACGTCAGGATCGGCGCGCACACGGCGATCGCCGGCTGCGTCGGCATCGCCGGCAGCGCCACCATCGGCGCCCACTGCATGCTCGGCGGCGGCTCCGGCGTCACCGGCCACGTGACGATCGCCGACCACGTCGTCATCGGCGGCGCGACCCAGGTCTCGCGCTCGATCTCCAAGTCGGGCTTCTACAGCGGCTCGTTTCCGTTCGACGACAATGCCTCATGGGAGAAGAACGCGGCCGTCCTGCGCAACCTTCACGCCTTGCGCGACCGGGTCCGGGTGCTGGAGAAGAAGTCGCCATGACGATGAACATCCACGACATCCTGAAGAAGCTGCCGCACCGGTATCCCTTCCTGATGGTCGACCGCGTGCTCGAGCTCGAGCACGGCAAGCGCATCAAGGCGCTCAAGAACGTGACCGTGAACGAGCCGTACTTCGTCGGCCACTTCCCGCGCCGGCCGGTGATGCCCGGCGTCATGATGCTCGAGGCGCTTGCCCAGGCGGCGGCGCTGCTCTCGTTCGACGCCCTCGGCGCCAAGGCCGAGGACAACACGCTCTACTACTTCGCCGGCATCGACTCGGCGCGCTTCAAGCGGCCGGTCGAACCCGGCGACCAGATGATCCTCGACGTCACGCTCGAGCGGATGAAGTCGATGATCTTCAAGTTCCAGGCCCGCGCCAGCGTCGACGGCGAGACCGCCGTCGAGGCCGGCCTGATGTGCGCCGTGCGATCGGTCGAGTAGGGCGCGTGGTGGCGAGCATCCACGCGACGGCGATCGTCGAGCCCGGCGCAGAGCTCGCCGGCGACGTCGAGATCGGCGCCTACAGCATCATCCGCGGGCACGTGCGCATCGGCGCGGGCAGCGTGGTCGGGCCGCACTGCGTGATCGAGGGGCGCACGTCGATCGGGCGCGACAACCGGATCTCGCAGTTCAATGCGATCGGCGGCGTGCCGCAGGACAAGAAGTACGGCGGCGAGGACACCCGCCTCGAGATCGGCGACCGCAACACGATCCGCGAGTTCTGCTCGATCCACATCGGCACGGTCCAGGACGCCGGCGTCACTCGCATCGGCGACGACAACTGGATCATGAACCACGTCCACATCGCCCACGACTGCCAGGTCGGCAACCAGACGATCATCGCCGGCTACTCGGGCCTGGCGGGCCACGTCGAGATCGGCGACTGGGCGATCGTCGGCGGCCAGAGCGGCCTCCTCCAGTTCGTGCGCATCGGCGCGCACGCGATGATCGGCTTCCAGAGCCATGTCTCGCAGGACGTGCCGCCCTTCATGATGGTCGACGGCCATCCGCTGGCCGTGCGCGGCTTCAACGCCGAGGGCATGCGCCGGCGCGGCTTCTCGGCCGAGCGCATCGGCGCCGTCAAGCAGATGCACCGCCTGCTGTACCGCGACGGGCTCACGTTCGACGACGCGCGCGCCAGGATCGCCGCGCTCGCCGAGACGGTGCCCCAGGCGGCCGACGACGTCCGCCTGGTCGGCGAGTTCCTCGCCACGGCCAAGCGCGGCATCGCGCGCTGACTTTCGCCGCGCGCGGATGAGCCCGGACGCTCCCAGGTTCACGATGGTCGCGGGCGAGGCGTCGGGCGATCTGCTCGGCGGCGCGCTGCTCGCCAGCCTGCGGGAGCGCTGGCCGAATCTGATCGCCGAAGGAATCGGCGGCCCGCGAATGGCCGAAGGCGGCTTCACGGCCTGGTGGCCGCACCACAAGCTCTCGGTGCGCGGCTACTTCGAGGTGCTCGGCCACTTCCGCGAGATCCTGGCGATCCGCAATCAGCTCGTCGAGCGTCTGCTGGCCGACAAGCCGGACGCGTTCATCGGCGTCGACGCTCCCGACTTCAACCTCGGCGTCGAGACCAAGCTCAAGGCGGCGGGCGTGAAGACGATCCATTTCGTCAGCCCGTCGATCTGGGCCTGGCGCGGCAACCGCATCGAGGGGATCGGCCGGGCCACCGATCTCGTGCTGTGCATCTTCCCCTTCGAGCCCGAGATCTACGCCAGGCGAAGCATCAACGCGGTCTACGTCGGCCATCCGCTCGCCAGCGCGATTCCGTTCGAGGTGCCGCGCGCGGCCGCTCGCGCGGCGCTCGGCATCGAGGCCGACGAAACGCTCGTGGCTCTGCTGCCGGGGAGCCGCCGCTCGGAGATCCATTACATCGCCCCGCGCCTGTTCGCCGCCGCGGCCGAGATGAGCCGCGCCCGGCCGGCGCTGCGCTTCGTCGTTCCCCTCGTCCCGGGCCTGCGCGACGCCGTCGAGGCGCTGCGCAGGCAGCACGCGCCCGACGTCGCGATCACGCTCCTCGACGGCCGGGCGCACGAGGCGCTGGCGGCCTGCGACGTCGCCATCGTCGCCAGCGGCACGGCGACGCTCGAGGCGGCTCTCTTCAAGCGACCGATGGTCGTCGTCTACGCGATGCACTTCCTCAGCTGGCAGATGGGCAAGCTCATGCATTACCAGCCGTGGGTATCGCTGCCCAACATCCTGCTGCGCGATCATGCGGTGCCGGAGCTGCTGCAAGGGGCGGCCACGCCGGGCAAGATCGCCGCCGCCGCCTTCAAGTGGCTCGACGACCCCGGCGCCGCAGAGTCGTTGCGCGTTCGCTTCGAGGGCATCCATCGGTCGTTGAAGCGCGACACCGGCGCGCTCGCGACGGCCGCGATCGAGTCCGTCCTCGCCGCCTGAGCGCCAGCATGCACGCCAAGACCTTCCTGCGCGCCGCCAAGCTGCGCGGCATCGTCGACGTCGCCGGTTTGATGGCGGGCGTCGACGAGGTCGGCCGCGGCCCGCTCGCGGGGCCGGTCGTCGCCGCGGCGGTGATCCTCGAGGAGGGGCGGACGATCCGCGGCCTCAACGATTCCAAGCTGCTCACGGCCGAGGAGCGCGAGCGCCTCGACCGCGAGATCAGGAAGCGCGCGCTCTGCATCAGCGTCGCGTCGGCGAGCGTCGCCGAGATCGACTCCCTCAACATCCTGCGCGCGGCGCTGCTGGCGATGCGGCGCGCCGTCGAAGGGCTGGCGCAGCAGCCGCAGATCGTCCTCGTCGACGGCAACCAGCGGCCCGAGCTGGCGATGCCCGTGCGCACGGTCGTCGGCGGCGATGCCAAGGTGCGCTCGATCTCCGCGGCGTCGATCGTCGCCAAGGTGTACCGCGACCGCCTCTGCCTGCAGCTGCACGACGAGCACCCGCAGTACGGCTTCGACAGCCACAAGGGCTACTCGACGCCCGAGCACCTCAGCGCGCTGCGCGAGCACGGCGCGTGCCCGCATCACCGGCGCAGCTTCGCGCCGGTTCGCAGCGTCCTCGACCGTCTCTTCTGAGCCGACGTGGCGAAGGTCACGCGGATCACCTCGCGGCGCAGCCCGCTCCTCGCGCGGCTCAGGAAGCTCGCCGACGACGGCGCGTCGTACCGGCGCCTCGGCGTCGTCCTCCTCGAGGGCGAGCACCTGTGCGCGGCCTGGGTGGCGCGGCCCGGGGCGCCCGTGTCGCACGCGATCGTCAGCGTCGACGCCTGGGACGAGCCGCACCTGCGCCGGCTCGCCGAAGCGGCGGCCGAGGTCGCGATCGTCGACGCGGCGACGATCGGCGAGATCGGCACGCTCGACTCGCCGGCGCCGATCGCGTTCCTCGTGCCGGCGCCGGAGCGCGCGACGGTCGTCGCGGGCTACCCGACGCTCGTCCTCGACCGTCTCCAGGATCCCGGCAACGTCGGCAGCGTGCTGCGCAGCGCCGCGGCGTTCGGCTTCGTCCAGGCGATCGCGCTGGCGGGAACGGCGGCGCTCTGGTCGCCCAAGGTCGTTCGCGCCGGCATGGGCGCGCACTTCGGCCTGCGCCTGGTCGAAGGGGCCGACGAGGCGACGCTGGCCGAGCTCGCGGTTCCCCTCTTCGGCACGAGTTCGCACGCGGCGGAGCGTCTCGACGGGTTCGCCTTGCCGTGGCCCTGCGCCTGGGTGTTCGGCCATGAAGGGCAGGGCATCGCACCCGCAGTCGCCGCGCGATGCCGGGCCATGCTCGCGATCCCGCAGCCGGGCGGCATGGAATCGCTCAACGTCGGCGCCGCCGCCGCCGTGTGCCTGTACGAGACGGCGCGCCAGCGCGGCCGGTGAAGACGGCGCGGGGAAGCCGGCGCGCTTTCGTGACAACATTGCCCGGCGCGCGACCGAGGAGCGGCCGCGCCGAACCGATGACGGACACTTTCGACCCAGCGACGGCACGGCCATGACGACGATCCACCTGCCGACCTACGACGACGTGGTGGCGGCGGCCGCCCGCATCGACGGCAAGGCGCACCGGACGCCCGTCCTCACGTCGCGCACCGCCGACAGCGAGCTCGGCGCGCGCGTCTTCTTCAAGTGCGAGAACTTCCAGCGCATCGGCGCCTTCAAGTTTCGCGGCGCGTACAACGCGCTGGCGCGCTTCGACGAGCGCCAGCGGCGTGCCGGCGTCGTCGCCTTCTCGTCGGGCAACCATGCGCAGGCCATCTCGCTCGCGGCGACGCTGCTCGAGATGCCGGCGGTGATCGTCATGCCGCACGACGCGCCGGCCGCCAAGGTGGCGGCGACCAAGGGCTACGGCGCCTCGGTGGTCGTGTACGACCGCTACCGCGAAGATCGCGAGGCGATCGGCAGGACGCTGGCCGAGGAGCGCGGCATGACGCTCATCCCGCCGTACGACCATCCGGACGTCATCGCCGGCCAGGGCACCGCTGCCAAGGAGCTCATCGACGCGGTCGGCGCCCTCGACGCGCTCTTCGTCTGCCTCGGCGGCGGCGGACTGCTCGCCGGCTCGGCGCTCGCGGCGCGAGCGCTCGCGCCGGCATGCCGGGTTTACGGCGTCGAGCCCGAGGCCGGCAACGACGGCCAGCAGTCGTTTCGCAGCGGCCGCATCGTCACCATCGAGACGCCGCGGACGATCGCCGACGGCGCGCAGACGCTGCACCTCGGCGAGCTGACGTTCCCGATCATCCGCCGCGACGTCACCGACATCCTGACGGCGAGCGACGACGAGCTCGTCGTGGCGATGCGCTTCTTCGCCGAGCGGATGAAGATGCTGGTGGAGCCGACCGGATGCCTGGGCTTTGCGGGCGCGCGGTCGGGAAAGGTCGACGTCGCGGGGAAGCGCGTCGGTGTCGTGATCAGCGGCGGAAACGTCGACCTGACGCGGTTTACC